>CAYSMR010000160.1:0-4716 GCA_964432195.1 uncultured Zetaproteobacteria bacterium
GTGTATCCAAATTATTGCAGGGCAAAAGTCTATGGGGTATTGAAACAAGACGACTTTGGTAATAATCATGATATCCATGATGCCTATTTCGCTGTGCACAAAGTAATTGTTCAATAATAGGCTGCTAGGAGCCTGTCGGACTTAGGGTGATCGTATCGAGCAGGTGGGGGGAAATAGCATGATTTTGAGGCGCATAGTGGTAACTATGCAATGATAAATCAGGATATTTTGGGCCGTTATCCTGCCGCGCAGTAGATTTCTCATAAGTCCGACAGACTCCTAGAGCTATTAGACAGGTGATCGCCTATACCCCCTTCCAGCGGAGCAGGCGCTGATGCGCCCGCTCCTCTTCTTAAACACACATGGAGGTTTCGAATGAAGTTAGATAAAGGTCAGGTTGGATTGGCAGGGGAATTCAGAGTCGCGTCTGAAATTTTGCGCCGAGGTTATTTGGCCAATATTACTTTTGGTAACGCCAAGGCGACCGATATTATTGTTCTTGGTAACGGGAATCGATTCATCCGTGTTGAGGTTAAGACGAGCAAGAATAACCGAAATTTTGTCACGAGTTACTTCCCAAAATACTCGACCCCGAGTGATTCAGATCCCGATATGTGGGTATTGTATTTACCCAACAAAGATGGGTTGTCAGATGGCGATAGATTTTTCTTACTGACCCATGAAGAGGTTGGAGAATTACAGCTAATGGTCAACAAAGGCATAAAAACAGAGAGGGGAAAAGGGGTTGATAACATCCCTCTCAAAGTACTGCTGGAAAATAGACCAGATAGCGAAGACCGATGGCATCTACTATCCGAGCTTCTAATCACATCGCGCGACCAAAAGGAGTAAATCGGGAAAAGCA
Source organism: uncultured Zetaproteobacteria bacterium (assembly GCA_964432195.1). Taxonomy (GTDB): domain Bacteria; phylum Pseudomonadota; class Zetaproteobacteria; order Mariprofundales; family Mariprofundaceae; genus Mariprofundus. The sequence goes on from CAYSMR010000160.1 coordinate 866, forward strand.
CCCGGCCACCTAAGTATACATCTTAGTAAAAGGAAACCAGCGACTTTTTAGTCGGTGGCTTCATTATTGACCAATGTAGCCCAATATGAATAATATGCTGGCCGGCATCGCGGGCAATCTCTTCCTGGCTGAAAAGAGCATACGCAATGGAGAGCCATTGTCCGCGTTGGAAAGAATGTCCCGAATAGAGGCATTGAGCAGCCGGGCAGCAACCATGATCTCGCAGCTGCTGGCGTTTTCGCGTAAAGGTGCTGTTCAGAAAAGCATTCTGTCGCTGAACTCCTTTGTGAAAGAGTCATTGAAGCTGACCGAGGTTACAATCCCCGAAAACATCAGGGTCACTTATGATATTACAGATGAAGACCTGTCGGTGAATGGTGATATTACGCAGTTGCAACAGGTATTGTTGAACCTGCTCAATAATGCGCGCGATGCAGTGGAAGGCATTGCCAGACCATCGATAACACTGGAGCTACATCGCTTCGTTCCGGATGATGCGTTTATTGAAAAATATCAGGTAACGCCGGGCCAGGTTTTTGCGCGTTTGAGAGTCAGCGATAACGGTTGCGGTATTGCGCAAGAGCATATCGACCAGGTGTTCGACCCTTTTTACACGACCAAGGAGGTCGGCAAGGGTACCGGCCTCGGATTATCGATGGTTTATGGGGCGCTGCAGAGCCATGGCGGCTTTGTCGATGTGCAGAGTGAGCCGGGCGTGTGCACCTCGTTCAATATTTACCTGCCATTGATTGATCAGGCCGCTAACGTACAGGAGGACACGGACAGCATCAGGCCAATGGTTTCGAAGGGCGAAACGATTCTGCTGGCGGACGATGAGCAGTGCGTGCGTGAAACGACTGCCGAAGTGTTGCAATCCTTGGGTTATAACGTGCTGCAGGCCAAAGACGGGATAGAGGCGCTGGCCATTTATGAACAGCAAGCGTCTGACATTGCGCTGGTTATGCTGGATATGGTCATGCCGCACTGTTCGGGCGTGACGCTGGCAAGGCGTATTCGGAAAATCGGTTCGCGGGTGCCGGTCATTTTTATCACCGGTTATGACAAGGAACATGTGCTTGGAGAAGGAGAACAGGTACCTGGCAGTCAGATACTGACGAAACCCGTGAACTTTGAGCAGCTGAACAGCCTCGTCAGGCAGCTGCTGGATTAAAGCGGTCTAAACGCTGCGGCTGCCGGGGGGCATCGTAATAGCAGCGACCTGCGCAGCTATTTTCATGGCGGATAACGCCGTAAGGCATCGGCACAGTGCGTTATGATCGCTGCAGTTGTTCGCCCAGCTGTTTGAGCTGCTCCTCTTCCAGCGTTTCGCGCTCCAGCAGTTCGGCGGCGCTCCGGTCCAGCAGGGCGCGGTTGCGTTTGAGGATATCCAGCGCCTGCTCGAACTGGCGATGCAGGATATCGCGTACGGCCGCATCGATCTGCTGCGCGGTCGCTTCTGAGTAAGCCGGGCTGCGGGCCGGCATTTCGGCGGCCTTGCCGAGGAAGCCGGGCTGACTGTCATCGTAGACGACAAAGCCCAGCTCCTCGTCCATGCCGTAGCGCATGACCATATCGCAGGCCAGATCGGTTGCCTTGGAGAGATCATCGGCCGCGCCGGTCGAGAGATGGCCGAAGACCAGCTGTTCGGCGGCACGACCACCCAGCAGTACGCTGATCTTCTGCTCCAGTTCCTCGCGGCGCATCAGATAGCGATCCTCGTCCGGATGCTGGATCGTGTAGCCGAGCGCGCCGATGCCGCGCGGCACGATCGAGACCTTGTGCACGCTGTCGGTATCGGGCAGCGCCATCGCCACCAGCGCATGGCCCATTTCGTGGTGGGCGACGATATTGCGCTCGCGCTCGTTAAGCAGCCGGCTCTTTTTCTCCAGTCCGGCGACGAGGCGCTCGATGGCGCGGTTGAAGTGGTTCACATGCACCGCCTCGGCCTGCTCGCGGGTCGCCAGCAGCGTCGCCTCATTGACCAGATTCTCCAGGTCGGCGCCGGAGAAGCCGGTCGTCAGCGCGGCGACCTTTTCGGCATCGACATCATCAGCCAGCTTGATCCGTTTCATATGCACCTTGAGGATCGCTTCGCGGCCCGGCTTGTCCGGCCGATCGACAAGCACCTGGCGGTCGAAGCGGCCGGCGCGCAGCAGGGCCGGATCGAGGATTTCGGGGCGATTGGTCGCGGCCAGAATCACGATTCCGGCGCCGGGGTCGAAGCCGTCCATCTCGACCAGCAGCTGATTCAGCGTCTGTTCGCGCTCGTCATGGCCGCCCATCGGAGCTGCGGCCGCGCGCGAGCGGCCCAGCGCATCGAGCTCGTCGATGAAGATGATCGCCGGGGCATACTTGCGGGCCTGCTCAAACAGATCGCGCACGCGTGCTGCGCCGACGCCGACGAACATCTCGACAAATTCGGAGCCGGAGATCGAGAAGAAGGGTACCTTCGCCTCGCCGGCGACGGCCTTGGCCAGCAGCGTCTTGCCGATGCCGGGCGGGCCGACCAGCAGCACACCTTTCGGGATGCGCGCGCCGAGCTTGCCCCACTGCTCCGGCTGGCTGAGGAAATCGACGACTTCGCGTAGCTCCTGCTTGGCCTCGTCGACGCCGGCGACATCGTCAAATGCGACGCCGGTATCCTGTTCGACCAGCACCTTGGCGCGGTTCTTGCCCAGTTGCACAAAACCGCCGCCTAGCCCCTGCTTCTCGGCCATGCGGCGCACAAAGAAGAGCCAGATGCCGAAAAAGATCAGCGTCGGGGCGAGCCACGAGAGCAGATTCTCGAGGAAGTGACCCTCGATGATGCGTGTGTAGGTGACGCTGTACTGATCGAAATAGCGGACCAGCTCCGGCTCGACGCGGGCCGAGACAATCACCTTCAGCCGTTCGTCGTTCTCCTTCAGTTTGCCGGTGATGTAGTTTTCGGTGATCACGACATCGGTGACCTGCCCCTCCTTCAGATACTGCTCGAACTGGCTGAACGGCACCGTGCGGGTTTCGGTCCTCGATGAGAAGATCCACTGCTGGAACAGAAACACGCCGAGCAGCGCGAGCAGCAGATAACCGACATTGACCTGGGCTTGCTTGTTCATATCCGGCCTCCGGTGAGATGTATATGCTCTGTTTTTGGGGCTGCCGATATGCTTTTCAAGCATGGGGGCTCAGGAGAGGCGCTGTTTGAAATCCTGATAGCCGAAGCGACGGACGAGTTCGAAGCGACCGTCCGCATGGCGGATACCGATATCGGGGTGGCGCACGCCGTTGAACATGGTCGTTTTGACCATCGTATAGTGGATCATATCCTCGAACACGATGCGGCTGCCGACGGCAAGCGGCTGCTCGAATGCATAATCGCCGATCACATCGCCGGCTAGGCAGGAGGCGCCGCCGAAGCGGTAGGTGTAGGCTGTCGCGCCGGCTTCTGCTGCGCCGGTGACGGTCGGCCGGTAGGGCATCTCCAGCACGTCCGGCATGTGCGCCGTGGCCGAAATATCGAGGATGGCGACCGGCAGAGCATCGGTCGGCACGATATCGAGCACGGAGGCGACCAGTATGCCGGTCTGCCAGCCGACCGCGCTACCCGGCTCCAGATAGACCGCCACGTCCCATCGCTCCCGGAATGCGCGAATGCGCCGGATCAGCGCGTCGACGTCGTATTCGGCATGGGTGATCAGGTGGCCGCCGCCGAAGTTGACCCATTTCAGCTGCGGAATCAGATGGCCGAACTGCGCCTCGAACGCATCGATCAGCCGGATCGATGCATCGGCCATGTTTTCGCACAGCGCGTGGGCATGCAGGCCGTCGATGCCGTCCAGATCGGCGTTCTGCAGCTGCTGCGGACGCACGCC
>CAYSMR010000161.1:0-4660 GCA_964432195.1 uncultured Zetaproteobacteria bacterium
AGATCCATCGCATCGTCGAGCAGAATCGGAGCCTGCATGCCGAGCTCCTCGACGACGCCGTCCAGCAGATAGGCTGCCAGTTCCGGGATATCGTCGCGCCGTTCGCGCAGCGGCGGAATATGCACCGGAATCACATTGAGCCGGTAATAGAGATCCTCGCGGAATTCGCCGCGGGCGATCTTTTCGGGCAGATGCTGGTGGGTGGCGGCCAGCAGGCGCACATTAACCACCTTCGACTGGCTGCCGCCGACGCGCTGCACACGGCCCTCCTCGAGCACGCGCAGCAGCTTGGCCTGCAGCGCCGGCGGCATATCGCCGATCTCGTCGAGAAACAGCGTGCCGCCGTCGGCCTGTTCGAAACGCCCCTCGCGCGCCTTGTCGGCGCCGGTGAATGCGCCCTTCTCATGGCCGAACAGCTCCGACTCGAGCAGATCGGCCGGAATCGCGGCCGTATTGATCGCGATAAACGCCTTGTCAGCGCGCTGACTGCGCTCATGCAGCGTGCGCGCCACCATCTCCTTGCCGGTGCCCGACTCACCGGTGATCAGCACAGTCAGATCGGAGCTGGCAACGCGGCCGAGCGTGCGGAACAGATCCTGCATCGCCTGACTGCGGCCGATAATCAGATCCTCGCGCACCTCCGCCTTGGCCGGCGCGGGCTCCGGCGCGGGGCGCACGCGCCGGATCAGCTGACGCACCTCGTCGAGATCGAACGGCTTGGGCAGATACTCCATTGCCCCGATGCGATAGGCCTCAGCGGCATGGCCGAAGGTGGTTTCGGCGGTCAGCAGCACGACCGGCATCTGCATCCGACCGGAGGCGAGAAAATCCATGCCGTTGCCATCGGGCAGGTAGACATCGAGGAAAACGATATCGATATCGGCCGCACCCAACGCAGCTTCCGCCTCGCCGATCGAGCCGGCCTGCTCGACGCTCAGCCCCTCCTCGCACAGCACCTTATCGAGAATCCAGCGGATCCCCTCATCATCGTCGACAATCAGCGCTCTCATCTCTGTTGCTCCCCGGGTCCGTTCGACCCATCATCATGTACTGTTCTGACCGGCAGCTGCAGCGTCATCGTCGTGCGCCCGTTAGCGCTGTCCACATTGACTCGGCCGCCATGCTCGAGCATGACCCGCTCCACCTGCGCCAGCCCCAGCCCGCTGCCGCGCTGCTTGCCGGTCACATAAGGCTCGAACAGGCGATCGCGCAGCTCCTCGGGAATCATCGCGCCGTCATTGGTGATACTGATTTCCACGACCTTGCCGTTATGGCCCGGCAGATGCACCAGCGGCGCCATGCGCGTCTGCCACTCGATCTTGCTCTCGGCCGCCTCCAGCGCATTCTGCCACAGGTTCTCGAAGGCCTGCCTCAGCCGGGCCGGATGAGCCAGAATCTCCGGCAGGCTCGGATCGAAGACGCGGCTGATATAGATGCCGTCCGGATACTGGATAATATCCTGAATCAGCGCGTGCAGATTGGTCATCTCCATACGCACCGGCGCGCGCGGCCCGACCTGCAGAAACGCATCAATGCGGTCGCGAATGCGATCGACGCCCTGAATGATCTGACCAACCGCCTCGCGCGCATCGGCGCTCATCTCCTGCTCGGACAGCCACTGACTTGCCCCCCTGAGCGCGGCCAGCGGATTCTTCACCTCATGCGCCATCTCCAGCGCGATGCGCGCCACCGCTTCGGCCATCTCATGCCGCTTGGCATGCCGCTCGACTTCGGAGCGGTGCGCCTCGGGCACGAAAATCGCCGCAATCCCTCCCTCATGCATGCCCAGATGCAGCGACACCGGCATGCCGCTATCCTGCATGCAGAGCTGATGATCGGAGATGCTGCCGCCATAAGGGGTAAGCATCGCCAGCAGCCGCTCGATCTCGACGGCCGGCGAAAAGATATCAGAGAGGTGGTGGCCGATCAGCTGCCGGTTCGATTTGCACAGCGCCTCCTGAGCCAGCAGATTAGTCTGGCGGATGCGCGATGCCTCATCGAGCAGAATCATCGGCAGCGGCAGAATGGCCAGCGGCACATGATCGAGCGAATCGTAATTCATCGCCTCGCCCCGCGCGGCATCTGCCTGTATCGCATCAGGCTGCAACGGCCGCCTCCGGCTGCAACAGATGCTGGCGGGCATGCGGCCCGAGCCCGAGAAAGTAACCGGCTGCGGTATCGAGCATCTGCTGCCAGTCGTTCAGCGTCTGGAATGACTGGCGGAATTCGGCCGAACCGTGCAGCCCCTTGCTGTACCAGATCACATGCTTGCGGGCCAGTTTGGCGGCGGTGGCAACGCCGTGATGCTCGGCCAGCAGTTGCAGGTGCTCGCTAACAATCAGCCAGCGTTCGGCAGCACTCGGCGCCGCCGGCTGGGCGGCGCCGGTCAGCGCGGCGTAAACCTGACCGAGCACCCACGGATTGCCCTGCACGGCACGCCCGACCATCACCCCGTCGCAGCCGGAGATGCGGATCATTTCGCGCGCCGAAACGGCATCGACAATATCACCGTTGCCGATCACCGGAATCGATACGGCCGCCTTGGCCAGTCCGATATCCTCCCAGCTGGCGTGACCGCTGAACATCTGGGCGCGCGTGCGCCCGTGCACGGTCAGCAGCTGAATGCCGCTGGCCTCGGCGATACGGGCGATCGACTCGACATTCTTGCTCTGCGCATCCCAGCCGGTACGGATTTTCAGTGTCACCGGCACTTCGACGGAGGCAACCACCGCTTCGAGCACGCGCGCCACCAGCCGCTCATCCTTCAGCATCGCCGAGCCGGCCACCTGCTTGCAGATCTTCTTGACCGGGCAGCCCATATTGATATCGACAAAATCGGCGCCGCGATCGACCGCCCAGCGCGCCGCTTCGGTGACGAATTGCGGATCGGAGCCGGCGATCTGGATCGAGATCGGGTGTTCATCCTCGCCCAGCTCGGCCATGCGCATCGTCCGCTCGCGGCCCATATCGACTGCGCGCGACGCAATCATCTCGGTCACCATCAGACCAACACCGAAACGCTTGCAGATGCGGCGGAACGGCAGATCGGTGATGCCGGCCATCGGCGCCAGCACCAGCGGTACATCAATATCGTAATCCCCGAGTCGGAAACCGGACAGCAGCCGGTCGTGCGTCGGGCCATGAGTTGTGGTCGTCATCGCGCCATCCTGTCCATTGCCTAAAAAATGGGCAAGTCTACCCCCCGATACGCAATGCGCCAGCTTTTTTCAGTGCCATCAAGCATCGCTGCCGCCGGCGGCATGCGTTTAAGATGCAATGTCGTCACAAAAAACATTGGTCATGCTTGCCGTACAGAGCCTCTGCCGTAGGCTTGGCGGCATGACGCATTCAGACAGCGGGCGCATCCACTGGCCCAACACCCGCTTTATTCAGTCGGTCGCCGATTCCGACCGCTTCCCCGACATCGAGCTGCCCCAGATCGCCGTAGCCGGCCATTCCAATGTCGGCAAATCATCGCTGATGAACGCACTGTTCGGTCGCAAAGGACTGGTCAAGACATCGAAGAACCCAGGCTGCACGCGGCTGCTCAATCTGTTCGAGGTCGATGCGGCGCTACTGGTCGTCGATCTGCCGGGCTACGGCTATGCGCGCGCTCCGAAAAAGGAGCAGCGGCGCTGGATCAACATGATCGAGGGCTATCTGACCCGGGCCGACCTAAAACTGGTGCTGATGCTGCTCGATATCCGGCACGGGCCGAAGGATTCGGATCTGCAGCTGATCGAATGGCTCAACGAAGGCGGTCTGCGCTGGCTGCCGGTGGCGACCAAGGCGGACAAGCTGTCGGGCAACCAGCGCGCCAAACGCCTGAAAGAGATGACCGACGCCATGGGCGGCATGCTCTCGCCGCTGCCAACCTCCAGTTTCAAACACAGCGGCATCGACAAGCTGCGCGCCGTCATTGAGGCGGAAGCATTCGGCTGAAACAGCACAGGTCCGAACCGACCCCGCGCCATCTTCTGTTAAGCTGCTTCTTTCGCCTTCTCACGCAGGTTTTTTGTCATCAGCTCCAGCGTATCAAGCGCAACCAGCGCAGGCTCTTTCTTCGGATGTTTTACCAGAATCTGGGTGCCGCCCCGATGCTCAACGACCATCTGATTTTTATACTCATCCCCGTGAACCTGAGCGATCGCATCCAGAAACTCGTCGATCTTTTGCTGAACAACTTGCATATCTTCCTCCTCGCTATCTGACAGAGAGTATTAAAGCAGAAACATACCCATTGTCAAAATCGGGAATGGCAATCCGGCACGCCCGGCACGAAGAGCATTCAGCAGTCGTAATCGACCACCGTGCGCGCAGTCGCCGCCGCCTTCACCAGCGGCACAACCGCCTGATGCTCCGGATGCAACTGGTAGGCCGCCAGCGCATCGCGATCCTCCAGCTTCGCCACCAGCACCAGATCGGCAGACGCCTCCGATTCGAGAAAATCGATGCCGACCTCAATCGACAACAGCCCCGGAATCCGGCCGGCCAGCGCGTCCAGCCGCGCCTTAATCTGCGAGGCATCGCGCTTGTCCCGCAGCTTCCACATCACAATATGTTTCACCATCCATCATCTCCCTGTTTCTCATTCCGTCCTAAATGCGAGGGTGTAAGAAGTTTTGTGTAAACGGTATTGGTTTACTGCCTCGGCATCCTG
>CAYSMR010000162.1:0-4658 GCA_964432195.1 uncultured Zetaproteobacteria bacterium
GCATGCTGACCGTCTTGATAATCACGGCATTGCCGGCTACGGCCAGCGCGGCACTTTTTGTTGACGGGCGGGCGCTGCGCACAGCCTCGGCCAGCGCCTCGGAGACAGCGGTCGAGTCGATGATCGTGTTCTCGACAATCGCGTCGCGCGGCAGCGGCACCGTGGCCATCGCGGCCAGCTCATAACCGTTGCGGGTTTTGGACAACTCCACCAACTTGATGCCGGTCGAACTGATATCAATGCCCATCAACCCTTCAGACTTGTTTGAAAATAAGGACACTTACCCTCCACCGCTTAAGCAGCACTGCCACAAATCACTGCAACTTACCTTGCCAAAAGAGATAATGTCAAGTTCAGCAGGATGCCTGTGTGGCTGGCGACCAACGCTAATATAGCAGAACGAAGCATCCGCGCACCTTTTGCCCGTCAGATCCTCGCTCTTGCCCTGCGCCGTCCATGTCGGCGCATCTATCCGGCTCTTCCATGCCAAGCAAACATCACGCCAAAACAAAAGCGCCGGCCTCAGCGCCGCAATGCCTCCGCCTGCCGCGACGCCGCCTGCGCCTGCTCATCGCGCCCCAGCCCGCGATAGGCCCGGGCGAGATAGTCGTATGCCCGCCAGTTGTCGCCCGCTGCGGAGGCCTGTCGCAACGGCGCCAGCGCATCCGCAAAGCGCCCCATCTCGACATAAACCCGTCCGATGCGGCAGGAGACATCCTCATCACCCGGATCGACCGCCGCTTCCCGGAGATAGTGCGCCAGCGCATTCGCATAGCGACCAAGCCGCTCATAACAGACCGCGATATTGAAATGGGTGTTATTGTGCGCCGCATCGCGCGCCAGCGCCTGCCCAAACGCCTCCAGCGCCTGCGCATAACGATGCTCGCGCATCAGCCGGTAGCCCAGTTCATGCCACGCATCGGCGCTGCCGCCGGCCGCCAGCAAGCGTGCCCTGTAGCGCGTTTCGGCATCCGCATAGACGCGCTCGAAATCGGCGCGGTAGCGCAGCGCCAGCTGTTTCCAGCGCCGCGTGAATAACGAATCCTTCAGCCGCAACACCGTATGCCAGACCAGATCGGCCGGATAATCCGCCCCGACCGGCGCCAATGCTGCGCGCACGCGCTCCAGATCCATCGCCTTGCGCAGCCGCCGCTTGAAGGCCGCGATGCCGCGCCCGCTCAGCCGCGCCATCTCGAACTCCAGCGCCGGATAGTCGGCGCTGTTGATCGCCGCCTCCCGCCCCGGCGGCGAGAGCTCCAGCACATCATCGACCAGCAGCTGGTATTTCAGCCACTCCGGCACAATGCCGGCCTGATTCAGCAGGCTGTCATAGGCCGGCAAGCCGGCGCGCAGCCGCTGCGGCTGATGCGCCCGCAGCGGCTGATCCGAACAGATCAGCAGGAAATAGGAGGATTTGATATAGAGCAGCGCGCAGTGCCTGAAGCGCTGCCGGATCGTTTCCAGGATAATATCGACGCCGCGGTCGCCGATGCGCGCATCCATCCACGTAACATAGATGCCGTCCGGGTGCAGCCGCTCCTTGACGACGCCCAGAAAGTCGGTCGTGTAGAGCTTCGACGAACTGAAATAGAGCGGCGTCGTCACGGTATTGAGCACCAGGTCGTAGCGGCGCGGCGCCACCCGGGCATAGTGAATCGCGTCATCGACGGTAATATGGACGCGCGGGTTCGACTCGATATCGAAGTTCCACTGCTTCATCCGAAACAGGTTCCTGCGCACTACCGGATTGATCTCGACGACATCGGTGCGATCGAACAGCTGCCCGACCACCGATGCCGTCGCGCCGCTGCCCAGCCCCAGCACCAGCGCCTGCCCGACGCGCGGCGCAAACATCGACGACAGCGCGCCGGCAATGCGCTCGGACGGATTATTGAGCGGGATGCTGTTGTAGCCGTTGATAAAGAAATAGGGCTCGCCGTCAACGCGGTTGATCGCGAACACATCCTGATAGCCCTTGTAACGCTGCGTCGCAATCGATGCATCGCGCGCCGCATCCAGCTCATCGACATCACGGAAGCTGGTATAACTGACATAGAGCAGTTCCTCATCCCAACTGCCGAGAAAGGCCGCGCCGCCGGCCAGCAACAGCAGCGCCGCAAGCGCCCCGCGACGGATGCCGCCGCCGGCAAACAGCAGCGAGCAGGCCGTCAGCAACCCGATCACCAGCACGATCACGCCATAATCGAGATAGCGGTGCAGCACGAACACCATCAGCAGAAAACCGGCCACATTGGCCATCGACGCGATAAACAGCAGGCGGCCAGAGGCGCGACTGACCTCGCTTTGCCCCTCACCGCTGCGGCTGTGCAGCAGCGCCGGAATCGTCGCGCCGAAGGCCAGCGCGGCCGGCCCCATCAACAGCAGCAGGCAACCCCATTTGAGCAGCACTGCCGCCGCATAGCTGGCGGCAGCCCGCTCATAGAGCGTAGCATAGAGGTAGGCGACCGGCTGCAGCGACAGCAACAGCAGCACGGCCGCGCCGATCGCCAGCAGCAACAGCGTTGCGAAGGAGGTCCGGTAGCGGCGCACCAGCAGCGAGCCGAGCGCAATCCCGAGCAGCACGATCGACAACACCAGCGCAAACGATTCGCGGAACGGACCGAGCAGCATTTCGGCCAGCTTAACCATCAGCAGCTGGAACACCGCCGACGCCATGCTGACCGGCGCTAGCGCCAGCCAGTCGCGCCGCGTTCTCCCATCCTGCGCGTCCGTGACCGGCGGCGGCGAGGCCGCCGCACTGCCGGCAAAACCGGCGCGCAACAGCAGCGCGATCACAATATTCAGCACAACAAAACAGAGCACGGTGACAACAATGCCGAAGCTGCGCAGCAGCAGATATTCGATCAGCACTGCGGTCAGCGCGGCGGCGATATTATAGATCGCATAGACCCTGGCGAACTCAGTCCCGCCCGAAATGCGCTCCAGATAGCCGGCGAACAGCGGCACGCTGCAACCTATCAGGAACGCCGGCAGCAACAGCAACAGCACTGCAGCGATAATGCTGCCGCTCAATCCCGACGGCAGCAGCGGCAGGCCGGCATAGAGCAGCCACTCCAGCGCCCCGCCGCCGAATGCGAAGGCCGCGCCACACAGGCCGATCAACAACTCAATCAGCCACAACCAGCGCCACAAACGCCACGCATGGCGCGAACCGATACCGATACCGAGCAGAAACGTGATCAACACCGCGGCCGATACCGCAAACTGATCGCCGATCAGATTGCCGAGCATCCTCCCGTACAGGATCTCATAGGAGATGCCGGCAAAGCCGGAGAGCAACAACAGCAGCAGGAACAGCCACTGTTTCATCGGCCACGCCCCGTCCGCATGGCGAATACCGGGATAATGATCAGGCAATATGCTCCGGCAACAGCGAGTCGACAAAGGCTTCGGCGTCGAACGGCATCAGATCCTCGAGCGATTCGCCGACGCCGATATAGCGCACCGGCAGGCCGAATCGATGCGACAGCTGCAGCACGATCCCCCCCTTGCCGGAGCCATCCAGCTTGGTCACGATCAGGCCGGTCGTGCCGGCCACTTCGCGGAATTTCTCGACCTGAGCCACGGCATTCTGGCCGGTACCGCCGTCAACCACCTGCCATACCTCATGCGGCGCGCCCGGATAGGCCTTACCAATCACCCGACGCACCTTAGCCAGCTCATCCATCAGACCGCGATCGGTCTGTACGCGTCCGGCCGTATCGACAATCACGACATCATAATTACGGGCCACGCCGCGCTGCACAGTATCAAACGCGACAGCAGCCGGATCCGCCCCCTCATGCTGGCGCACCATGTCTGCACCGGCCCTCTCCACCCAGACAGCCAGCTGCTCGACCGCGGCCGCGCGGAACGTATCCCCGGCCCCGACCAGCACCGACTGGCCCTGCTGACGGAACATCGTCGCCAGCTTGCCGATTGTCGTCGTCTTGCCGGTGCCGTTGACACCGACGACCAGCAGCACGAACGGGCCGGAGTCCGGTTCGTTGATCGGCGCGGCATCCGGAATCATATCGAGCATCGCATTCTTAAGCGCCTCGATCGAGCTGCCACGCCGCTTGCGCGCCTGCAGCACCAGCGAGGTCGACAACTCACCGCCGCAGTCGGCCATAATCAGCGCATCCTCAATATCGACCCACTCCTCCTCGGAGAGCGCATCCACCGAACCGCCCGGCACCAGCTGTGCCAGCGCATCGCGACTACGCGTCAAACCCTGTTTCAGTCTGGAAAAAATTGAGGCCATGGCATGCTCCCTGATCATATGGTTTAGGTACGCTAAGGCAGCGTGGAATAAAATCAGCGCCGCCTACAAACAAGCGCCGGGCTCAAAACGCTACCGCTGACATGCCCCGCTTGTCAGGCGAAGATGCTACTACCGCAGCGGCCGTTTACTCAATCATCGCTGCCTGCCTGCAAACACAGCCCTTCACCGAACAGTTAATATATAGCATGCGGGAGAACGCCCTGCATGGAGCCGCAGTTGTTATATAAAGCCACAGGCCTAACGCAAAAGGGCGAAGTGACACTAAGTCACTTCGCCCTTTCTTGTTGGTACGAGGACTGGAGTCATATAGTATATCTAATATCACTGCTGTCCGGTTAAGCATCGATCAGTGCCAACTGTAGTAAATTCATAA
>CAYSMR010000163.1:0-4650 GCA_964432195.1 uncultured Zetaproteobacteria bacterium
CACAGGCCGTAACGCGCTCATCCAGATGATCGCGGATCTGTGTCAGCAACTCCGTCACAACATCATTATCGGCCTGCTGACTCAACGCATCGACAATCTGCTCCAGCAGCTGCACGCGCATCCGCAGCGACTGCGCATCCACAAGACTAGCAGCCGAATGCTGCGGCTCGTCGCCCTCCGGCACTCCCGACTCAGCCATCGGACCAACTGCCGTGCACAGCCTTGCATAAGCCTACCGCTCTGTCATGCAGACGGGCATACGTTCCAACGCGGAGATATTGATAACAGCGGTTCACGCGCAGACCTCCCTCGGTTTGCAGTCAGAACCAGTATAGCATAAATCGCAAGCCTGTGCGGAAACGCGGACAATCTCCGCGCCCCCGCGTAATGACTCTCAGCCCTCCGGCGTAAATGACATGCCGAGCAGGAAAAATTCAGCCGAGCTTTTACGGCTGGCCGCCGGTTTGATGTTCTTGATCTTTTTGAACGAACTGCCGAGATCGCGCCGGAACGCATCATAGCCCTCGCCCATGAATGTCTTCATCAGGATATCGCCGCCGGGCTTTAGGTGCTGGCGGGCGAAATGCAGAGTCATTTCGTTGAGTCCGATCATTCGCATCTGGTCGACCAGCTTGTTGCCGCTCATCTCCGGCGCCATATCGGAGACCACCATATCCACGCGTCGGCCGCCCAGCGCTGCCGCCAGCGCCTGCTGTCCTTCGGGGGAGTTAAAATCGGCCTGAATCAGCGTTACGCCGGCAATCGGATCCAGCGGCAGCAGATCGATGCCGATCACCAGCCCGTCCGGGCCGACCCGGCTGGCCAGCTCAACGCTCCATGAACCCGGCGCGCAGCCCAGATCGACAATCACACTGTTTTTACGGATCTTCAGTCCATGCTTGTCGAGGATTTCGGTCAGCTTGAACGCTGCGCGTGAACGCTTGCCCTCCTTGCGGGCCTGTTTGACATGCGGGTCATTGGCATGGCGATGAAACCATGCCGAGGTCTTGCGCGCCGCTCTGCTTTTCGATGATTGCGCCATGATTACCTCGTCACTGATTTTCGTACCGGGCAAGCAACCCCATTGCTTGCTCCTGTTCATGCTATCGCGCCACGCAAGCAACACCCATTGCTTGCATGGCTTGCTACTCTTTCATACGCCAGCCGCTGCGCCAGAGCTGCCAGCAGACTGCCACGGTCAGCAGCACCGTCGCTGCGACAACGAAGATCGAAGCATAGGGATCGCTATCGCCGCTGCCCAGAAAACCGTAACGGAAGCCGTCAATCAGATAGAAAAACGGATTGGCCTGATTGATCTGCTGCCACAGCTCCGGCAACTGCCGCACCGAATAGAACACGCCGGAGAGAAAGGTCAGCGGCAGAATCACGAAATTGGTAATCATCGCGACATGATCGAAATCCCTGGCCCACATGCCGGTGATCAGCCCCAGCCCGCCCATGATCAGACTGCCGCTGATGCCGTAAAAGAGCATCATGCCCGGATGCAGCAGCTGCAGATCGACAAACGGGAACAGCACGCCCAGAAACGCAACCGCGACGACCAGCGCGCGCACAACCGCGGCGGCCAGAAACGCCGCAACAACCTCCAGCGCCGACAGCGGCGCCATCAGCAGATAGATATGCATGCCCATCACCTTGCCCATGATCATCGAGCTGGAGGTATTGGCAAACGCGTTCTGCAGCATCGCCATCATCGCCAGTCCGGGCACTAGAAACGTGAAATAGTCGATGCCGATGCCCGGCACCTGGCGCTCGCCCATCGCATAGCGGAAAATGATCAGATAGAGCATCGCCGTCAGCGCCGGCGTGACGATCGTCTGCATCTTCACCTTCAGGAAACGGCGCACCTCGCGTAGAAACAGCGTCCATGCGCCGAGCAGATTAAGCGGCTGCATGCTGCCCTCCCTCCGGCGCGGTATCGGCCGGCGGCTTGCCGGTCAGACGCAGAAACACATCCTCCAGATCCTCGCGACGCACGCCGGCATCGATCGGCGCGCCGAAGCAGGCCACTGCGGCCTGATAGGCGGCGTGAAAGGTCGATCCATCCTGATCACGGCCCAGCTTCAGACAGAGCTTCTCGCCGCTCAGGCGCGGCTCGAATGCCGCCAGCGCCGCTTCTGCCTGACCCGACAGCGTCAGCGGCCGGCCGTAATTGAGCCAGAGATAGGAGGATGCAATCTCACGCATCATCTCCCCCATCGGCCGCGCCGTCAGCAATCGGCCGCGTTCGATAATCGCGACATGATCGCACAGCTCCTCGGCCTCATCGAGATAGTGAGTGGTCAACAGGATCGTCGTGCCGGCCGCATTGAGTTCGCGCATGAATACCCACAGCCTGCGCCGCAGCTCGACATCGACGCCGGCCGTCGGCTCATCGAGAATGACCAGCTGCGGCCGGTGCACCAGCGCCTGCGCGACCAGCAGCCGCCGGCGCATGCCGCCGGAGAGCTGGCGCGTATTCTTGCCGGCATGGCGGAGCAGCTCCAGCCGCTCCAGCAACTCATCGATCCAGTCGTAATCGGGCTTGCAGCCGAACAGGCCAGAGGTGAAGGCAAGCACCTCGCGCGGCGTGAAAAACGGATCGAACGCGACCTCCTGCGGCACGACGCCGATCTGCCGCTTGCAACTACTGCGCTGGCTGAACAGATCGCGGCCAAACAGCGCAATGCTGCCGTAGCTCGGGCGCACGGTATCGGCCAGAATATTGATCAGCGTGCTTTTGCCGGCCCCGTTGGGGCCGAGCAGCGCATAGAAACTGCCCTCGGGCACCGACAGTGAAATATTATGCAACGCCTCGTTGCCGTTGCCATAGACCTTGCCCAGAGCGCTGATTTCCAGTGCATTCATGGCCGCAGCCTAACGCATTCAGCCCGGCAGGTCAGATGAGATTTCACCACGAAGCACACAGATAAGATCAGTCTGCAGCGATGCTGCTCAACTCAATCATCCGCTTCGTGCCCTTCGTGGTGAAGCGCACCTAGTAGCCGGCGTTGGCGCAGCCGCTGCCGGATTCGGACGGCGTGAATGATTTGCCGCAGCCGCAGGTGGAGGCGGCATTGGGGTTGCGGATGACGAACGATTCGCCCTGAATCGAGGTCTGGTAATCGATCTCGGCGCCGTTGAGCAGACCCATGCTCATCTGGTCAACCAGCAGCTTGACGCCGTGGCTCTCGACGACGGTATCGTTCTCCTTGATCTCGTCGTCGAACGTGAACCCGTACTGGAAACCGGAACAGCCGCCGCCGGAAACGAATACGCGCAGATTCAGATCCTCGCTCTCGTTGGCCAGCAGACCCTGTACTTTTTCCGCTGCAGCTTCGGTTAATACGACACTCATGATCACACCTCGATGAAATACTTGAGCGCAATTATCGGGTATAATGTGCAGAATGGCAAATGCGCAGTTCCGCGCTGCTTGCCAGCAATGCGAATCCGGCGACAATCCCGGCATGTTCAGCCCCCTCCTGCCCCGTCTCCCGGTCATCATGCTACTGCTCCTGAGCGCCTGTTCCGGCGCGCATGAGGTACGCGATACGCGCTTCATCATGGGTACACTGGTCGAATTCACGGTCGCGGCCGTCGACCAGGATCAGGCGCCGCAGGCCATTGCCGCGGCGGCCGCCGAAATGCAGCGCGTCGAAGATGAATTCACGATTTATGGCGTACAAGAGAATGCCGTCAAACGCTTCAATGCCGCTGCGCCCGGCACGCCGGTCGCGCTGCCCGACGAGGTCGGCGTGCTGCTGCAGCTGGCCCTGCGGGTCAAGCAACAGAGCGGCGGCGCATTCGATCCGGCGCTCGGCAAACTCAATCTGCTGTGGGGGGTTTCACAGGATCCGCCGCCTGCCGCGCCGCCACCGCAGGCAGCCATAGCCGCCGCGATACCGCCGGCCCGCTGCATTGAGCGGCGCGGCCAACACTGGCTGCGCACCGATGCGCGCTGCCTGCTCGATTTCGGCGCGATTGCCAAGGGGTATGCCATCGACCGCGGCATCGCCGTACTGCGCGCCCACGGCGTGCACAATGCGATTATCAATGCGGGTGGAGACATCCGGCTGATCGGCGATCACGACGGCCGTCCCTGGCGCATCGGCATTCGTCATCCGCGCCAGCGCAATGAGGTGATCGCCAGCCTCGAACTGCAGGGCGACGTCAGCATTGTCACCTCCGGCGATTACGAACGCTTCTTTATCAACCACGGCCGGCGCTACCACCACCTGCTCGATCCGAAAACCGGCATGCCGGCCGGGCGCGCGCAGAGCGCCACAGTGATTGCCGCCAGCGCCGCCGTCGCCGATGCCTGGAGCACGGCACTGTTTATTCAGGGTGAGCGCGGCATCGCCCGGCAACAAACGCTCGGCCACCTGGCTCTGCTCATCGATCGGAGCG
Organism: uncultured Zetaproteobacteria bacterium; assembly: GCA_964432195.1. Lineage (GTDB taxonomy): Bacteria > Pseudomonadota > Zetaproteobacteria > Mariprofundales > Mariprofundaceae > Mariprofundus. Next base: position 4,411 of record CAYSMR010000163.1, read on the forward strand.
GTGCCCCCCACGGCAGCCTGACTGGCGTACAGTAACGGCGTGATTATCGCGGCGCTTCCGACGGCTATTAACGACCTGCTCCGTCAGGCGGGATTGCGCCTGACAGCCAAGAGCGATATGCAATCAGCAACCGGTAAAATCAGCGCTGGCTGACGTTGGCGTAGAAGGCGATGCCGCTTCTCGAGTCCTCATAGATCTCGATCCAGACATCGTCACCCTGCACGGTATCCGGAAGCTCGG
>CAYSMR010000164.1:0-4599 GCA_964432195.1 uncultured Zetaproteobacteria bacterium
TCAGAACAGACAGAATTTTCTGGGTAGTTTTCTGGGTAGTTTTCTGGGTAGTTTTCTGGGTAGTTTTTTCCATATGTTTACCCACAAACTCCACCCAGAAGCCTGAATCGTCATAACGCAGCACCGGATCAGGCAGTCCGTATTCGCGGCAGGCCTGCACCATCACATCCACGCCGCGCCCCCATGATTCAATCAGCCCGGCCCTGAAAAAGGCGTTGGCAACATCCGGATTATACGGTTGCGAAGGATGTTTTCTCAGCAGTTTGTCGATGGTCCAGTGCTCAGGCAACTGCCCGTCATTCCAGAACATGATCCTGTCTTCATAAACGCTGATTTGGATTGGAGAACCACCGCTGTAATCCTTGTGGGCAATGGCGTTGAGCAATGCTTCGCGCAGCGCAGCTTCAGGGAACGGATATTCCTCAATGCGATTCACGCCATCGTAGCGGATTTCCGCCTTCATATACTTGGTCAGCAACAGGTCCATCGCCCTGTTCACCTGCTCGAACAGGTTGCCATGCACCTCATCCTGATAGCGCAAGTCACTGTCCGATTCAAAGAAGCCGATCTTCACATAGGCCGCCGTGACAAAATGCTCAGGATCAGGATGAAACAGCAGGATTGCCGCCCGTTTCAGATAGTCACCTTCCTTCAGGTGCAGATTGTCGATCAGGGCGCCATTGCTTTCGCGCAGCACATCCTCGCTTACCCGCTTGCTTTTTACCGCCTGCGCCCTGAAATAATCAAATGCGGCATCCGATAGATCTTCCACGCGCACATTCGGCACGGGCACGCCATCCCAGCGCTTGCCCTGCTTTTTGAGCAGAAACCGATCCAGCGCCGCGCCCTTCAGCTCCTGCCTGGTACTGCCGCTGCGATAGTAGTATTTCCCTTTGTAGCTGATCGGGTAGGGATAAGGCTCGACAACGATTTCCAGATATTCCCTGTCACCCTCTTCAAGCAGGTTCACATCGACCAGAATGCCCATCAACTGCCGCACCTGATTGGGCAGCTTCTCCAGCAACGCTTTCGCATTGCTGATGCCGCGCACCTCGCCATTGTCATCCACGCCGATAAACAGCCTGCCGCCCTGCGCATTGGCATAGCCGCAAATCCACTGGAAATACTCATCGCGCCAGCGTTCTTTCCACTCGATATTTTGTTTTTCAACCACTACCTAATCACCCTTATAAGCTCTTGAGCCTGATGAGACACATACTCATACCCAAACTTATGATCAATCGCACGATGTAAGTGGCGAATGGCTAGCCTTTCATCTCCTAGCTTTTGATAATGAAACCCAAGCTCCAAATGCATACGTTGCCTAATTCGCCGTTTCATCTTCTGATCGGCAACTAGAGATACAGCCTCTTCATATAGCATCAACCCCTTTTCTGCCAGATTATTTTTAATGTAAAACAGTCCTAGGGTAGCAGTCGCATATGGATCATTGTGATAGTATTTACTGAGATAGCCTCTTGTCATCTCAGCCTTTTCTAGCTCATCAAATTCCAAGTAAGTGAACATAACATTGTTAAACCCTCTACATACAAGAGCGTCATCTAACCGTCGCCTATGTTTTATTAAAAGTTCAAGCAGTTGATTCGCGTTATAATTCGCCTCTTTTGAATTCTTATTAAGTGTTGTTAAATAATAGGTCGTATGAAGAAGCATCTTCACCCTGACTTCAATATCATTAACGCCAGAAATCAGAAGCCGATTCAGCTTCTCATATGACTCATCATGGCTTCCCTTCCCCTCTAACCCAACACAATGTTGCAGAAGAAGGATCTCTTCATGTTTAGTTTTTTCGGTCTGTGCTTCAATTATAGGAAGTGCTTGGCTTGTAAGTTGAATGACCTCGTCATATTTACGCCGCTCTATTAAAAACCAACAGTAATTCGACAATGACACATCCGTGGAGCAACCATTATCATCTTGAGCTTCTAAAGCATTACGAAAAAATGATGCAGCTTTTTCATGTTTCTTCGCCTTCCAATGCGCCAATCCAAGATTGTTCCATATCGATGAGTTGTACCCAATAATTTCAGCCTGTTTAACCAGTGCATTAATGGCCTTACCGTACTGCCCAGAGAAATAGCATGCTCTGCCAAGCCTTTCCCAAGCATCAACTGCTTCTGAATTGTATTTTACAAAATATAGCAGTGGTTCTATTGCATTGTTGTTCTTCTTCTCATGAAATAGTAAGTCAGCATAGAAAATCACTGCATTATGATTTAGAGGATCAATAGAAATGGCTTTCTTTAAAGAGGAGATGGCCTTGCCAAAGTGCCCAAGACATGCATATGCTGCGGCAAGATTAGCATATGCAGTTGATGAATTAGGTCTCTCAGAAATCGCGACTCTAAAGTGCCGTATGGCTGCTTCATACTCACCCTTCCAAATGGCCAATCCTCCAGCAAAGACTCTTGAACCATAATGAGATGCATCAATTTTCATCGCCGTATTCACATATTGAATAGCATCATCAAATCGATTCGCAATGACGGACAGGTAACCTAATCTCAGGTTGGCCTCAACATTCACAGTCAAATCAAGGTTCCTGAAAACATCCAAAGCATCATCAGGTCTATTATTTAACAACAAGTTTCTGCCCAGCTTGTTACCGAACAAGTTTGCATCTCCACCAACACTGATAGCCTTTTTAAGAAAATGTTCTGATCCATCTAAATCACCAAGCAATTCGCTTAAAGCTGACAGATGTGACAAATATGTTGGCGAATGCTCAAACTTATTAAACTTTTCTTTTAGCTCATAAAGTTTGTCACCTAAGAAATCTCTCAACCCCAGCGAATCGTTTTGAACCGCATGCCAAATTGACCCTTTAACTTCGATTTCTTTCTTGGATTCCAAATCTTCAATTGGACTCAGTTCAAAAACAAGGCGTTCATCTGAGGCTTCTGAAACATCAATGACAATTTTCTTCCGATGCACTTGAAGAGTGTCGTTAATTTGTTGGGTCTTAGGATCAAGCATTCAAAGCTCTCCTTCTAGACAAATACCCAAACAGCCTTTCATCTTGTTCTTTGATTTTCTCCAATTTTCTTTTTCTGATTGCCCGTTTTCGAGCCAACCTTCTCTGTTCCCATTCATGATTGTTTAAAATCTTTATGGAACTATCCAAAAACCTCAAAGCCTCATCCAAATTCCGTGTCCTCTCACGAAAATCAAAAGCCACCAATTGAATGTATATCCGATTTATCAATCCAGAGATTGAAGCTGGCAAAGTGCTCCCATTACCATCAATTGCCGGAGGCGAAAATACACGATGTAACTCTGTGGCCATTCTTTCATAAGCAGCCAACTTTTCACTTTCATTTTGACAAGTAGACAGCTCCATTTTCATGGCTGATAGTAATCTTTCATAAGGCATTCTTTCCATAAGCCTTACTATAAATATGTCGGTATTAAATAACTCGAAGAGCAGGCAACCAAGGGCATAAGTATCAGTTAAGAAGGCCATGTTACGATCACCCGCGAATCCTAGAAATGCCTCTGGTGGTGCATACGCTTTCGCACCAACTTGATAGTCATAATTTTTCAACAAATGCATCGACTCATATTCTGCTGAAGTTCCAAAATCAATTAGTTTCACTTCATCCATAGTTGGGTTGGTCATTCGCATGTTATCGGGCTTAATGTCCCGATGAAAAATGTCATACTTATGAAGCATTCTAACCGATAACAATATTTGCTTGAACAGCTTTATCTTTTGACTTACTTCGTAGTCCTGCTGTGATAAGAAAAAGCAGTCAACTTCATCAGCTACGCACTCAGTCACAAAAAACTCTGCATGAACAACGAGATTTTTTCCTTCACTTACCTGAATGTGAAATTCGAATTTCGTCAAATCTTGAACAAGCTGTAGACAACGCTTTTTTCCTTTAAGTACTTTTAGAATTTCAGGCTCACGTTTGAAACACCTCAGCCGATATTCATCAGTCGCACAGGTAGGATCATAAAATTTCAACACGACTTTATCGCCTGTAACTTTATGAACAGCCGAAAAAACTAAAGAGAAGCAACCTCTTTTCCTCCCATTCTCATCAAAACTGACGCAGGTCAGATCATCGAATAGGCGGTTTAACTCTTCTGAAGAAGTTATGGAGTCGATTAAATAACTGTAGTCAGTAATGGCTTCTCTCCTTCCACGCGTTTAGAGGCAAAAGCTTCTTTCAGCACTGCCTGCATCAGGGCTTCGGCGTGGGTTTGGTTTTGCGTGATCTGGGCTTCCAGTTGGTCGCAGATGGCAAGCAGCTTTTCCACCTTGGCGACAATGGCTTGTTGTTCGGAGAGTGGAGGGAGTGGAACATAAAAACCTGTTATGTCTCCCATTGATATATTGTCGTTCGTGGAGTTTTTTGCTTCTTGGATAACCAACTGAGTTAAACTCGTTTGAATAAGGGCGTTGATATAGTCAGGCATCACATTGTTAGGCAATCTAATGGTTGCCACGCGCTGATTAACAAACATTCGTTCAGGAAGCCGTTTAACCAACAAGCTTTTACCAACAGTGCCCCCAGTCATGATCCCCATGTAAAAAGTCACCCAGCCATAGTCTTGTTTTGGGCGGGCTGA
>CAYSMR010000165.1:0-4559 GCA_964432195.1 uncultured Zetaproteobacteria bacterium
CGGGCTTGCCGGCGCGCGCCGCTGCTTTTATGATCTGCTGAATCCAATCGGGGAGCATCTATGGAAGTTTCGGAACTGCTGGCATTCACCGTCAAGAACAAGGCATCGGATCTGCATCTGTCGGCCGGCGAGCCGCCGATGATCCGCATCAACGGCGACATGACCCGCATCAAAATGCCCGAGATCGACCGCCGCGAAGTGCAGGCGATGGTCTACGACATTATGAGCGACACCCAGCGCAAGGTCTTTGAAGAACACAAGGAGATCGACTTCTCGTTTGCGCTCGGCGATATCGCCCGCTTCCGCGTCAATGTATTCGAACAGCGACGCGGCATGGGCGCGGTGTTCCGCGTCATCCCGACCGAGGTGCTGACGCTGGAGCAGCTGAACTGCCCGCCGATCTTCCGCGATATCGCGATGACGCCGCGCGGCATCTGTCTGGTCACCGGCCCGACCGGCTCAGGTAAATCGACGACGCTGGCGGCGATGGTCGATCACCGCAATAACAGCGAACGCGGCCACATCCTGACCATCGAGGATCCGATCGAGTTCGTGCACAAATCGAAACATTCACTGATCTCGCAGCGCGAGCTCGGCCCGCACACCCATTCGTTTGCCAATGCGTTGCGCAGCGCGCTGCGCGAGGATCCAGACGTGATCCTGGTCGGCGAACTGCGCGATCTGGAGACGATCCGGCTGGCGCTGACCGCGGCCGAAACCGGCCATCTGGTCTTCGGCACGCTGCACACCTCCTCAGCGCCGAAAACGATCGACCGCATTATCGATGTCTTCCCGGCCGCCGAGAAGGAGATGGTGCGCTCGATGCTGTCCGAATCGATCCGGGCGATCATTTCGCAGACGCTGATCAAGACCGCCGACGGGCAAGGGCGCGTCGCCGCGCACGAGATCATGCTCGGCACGCCGGCCATCCGCAATCTGATCCGCGAGAACAAGATCGCCCAGATGGTCTCGGTCATGCAGACCTCGCAGCGCGATGGCATGCAGACGCTCGATTCGCATCTGCAGCAGCTGGTCAAATCGCGCAAAATCACGCCGCAGGCCGCGCTCGAGAAAGCCAACAACAAGAAACTGTTCGGCGGCGGCATGGTATGATCCGGGCCGCCCGGCGCAGATGCAGAACCCAGATCAATCCACAGGAGCAGCACAGATGACAAAGCCGGATGCGCAACCCCTCTCGATCAAACAGCTGCTTATGGTCATGAACAAGCGCGATGCCTCCGATCTCTATATTACCGCCGGCATGCCCCCCTCCTACCGCATCCGGGGCACGGTCTATACGCTCAAGCAGCCGCCGCTGACCGCGTCGCAGTGCGAAAAGCTCGCCGTCAGCAGCATGAACGAGCGCCAGCGCGCCGCATTCGCGGCCGAGTACGAGATGAACCTCGCCCTCTCCTACGACGATATCGGCCGTTTCCGGGTCAATATCTTCCGCCAGCGCGGCCATGTCGGCATGGTAATCCGCCGGGTCAATCTGGAGATCCCGACAATCGACGGGCTCGGCCTGCCGGAGATATTCAAGGATATCGCGATGCAGAGCCGCGGACTGGTGCTGATGGTCGGCGCGACCGGCTGCGGCAAATCGACATCGCTGGCCGCGATCGTCGACTGGCGCAACAGCAATCAGGCCGGCCATATCATCTCGATCGAGGATCCGATCGAATTCGTGCATCCACACAAGAAGTCGGTCATCACCCAGCGCGAGGTCGGCACCGATACGCTGGAGTATCAGACGGCGCTGAAGAACACGCTGCGCCAGGCGCCGGACGTGATCCTGATCGGCGAAATCCGCGATCGCGAAACGATGGAGCATGCGCTCGAATTCGCCGAAACCGGCCACCTCTGTCTGGCCACGCTGCACGCCAACAACGCCAATCAGGCGCTGGAGCGCATTATCAACTTCTTCCCGGAGGATATGCATCTGCAGGTCAGCCTGAATCTGGCCCTGAATCTGAAGGCGATCCTGTCGCAGCGGTTGGTCAAGACGCCGGACGACAAGCGGCTGCCAGCGATCGAGATCCTGATCAACACGCCGCGCATCTCCGATCTGATCGGCAAATGGAAGATCGCCGAAATCAAGGAGGCGATGGAGGCCGGCGGCAACTACGGCATGCAGAGCTTCGATCAGGCCCTGCTCGGGCTGTGGATGGAGGGGCTGATCACCGAGGATGAGGCGCTGCGTCATGCCGATTCGGTCAACAACCTGCGTCTGCAGATCAAGATGGTGAATCTGAAGGACAGCGGCGGCGACAGCGGCGATCTGGACCAGCTCTCCAGCGATATCGGCATCCGCGACCTGAGCATCTGATGAGCTCGCGCGCGCTGATCGACGAACTACTGCTGGTCGCGTGGAAGAACAACGCCTCGGATCTGATCATCCGCAGCTTCGATCGCATCCGGATGCGCATCGGTGGCGATATCGTGACCGTGCCGGCCGAAAAGATCAGCCCGCCGGATCATAATCAGACTCGCACGATGATCACCCACCTGGCCCGCCAGCTGCCGAGCGCGCCCGATCTCGATGCGATCAACCATTTCGATTTCCACTATACGCTCGATGGCGCATGCCATTTCCGAATGCATGTACTGCGCAGCAACAGCAACTTCGGCATTGTTGCCCGACTGATCCCGCAGCAGATCCCGTCGTTCGAGCAGCTGCGCCTGCCGCCGGTATTCGACGAAATCGTCCGCTACCGCAACGGCATGGTCCTGATGGCCGGCGCGACCGGCTCGGGCAAGTCCACATCGCTGGCGGCGCTGCTCGCCCATATGATCGCCGAACGCCCGGTGCATGCAGTCACGCTCGAGGATCCGATCGAATTCCGCTATCCGATCGACCGGCGCGGCACGGTCACCCAGCGCGAGATCGGCAGCGATGTCGCCAGCTACAAGCAGGGGCTGATCGATGCGATGCGGGAAAGCCCCGATATTATCGTCACCGGCGAAGTGCGCGGACGCAGCGAAATCCAGCTGGCGCTCGAAGCCGCGGAGACCGGCCATCTGGTCATGGCGACCGTTCACGCGACGACCGCCGTCGGCGCGATGCAGCGGATCATGGCCGCATTCGGCAGCGACCAGCAGGCCGGCATCCGCGAACGGCTGGCCGAGAATCTGCGCGCGATTATTGTCCAGAAACTGCTGCCGATGCGCGAGGGCAAACAGCGCATCGTCGCGCTGGAGATCATGATCCGCAACTCGGTCATCAAGCACTTCATTCTCGATCCGGCCCACTGGAGCGAAATCCCGCGCGCAATGGAGGAGGGACACGAGCTCTACGGCTCGCAGAGCTTCGATCAACATCTGCAGCAGCTGGTCGAAGCCGGCCTCGTCGATTATCAGGAGGCGCAGGCGCAGGCCGTGTTCCAGGAGGATTTCGCGCTGCGCATGGGACGCGAATAACCCCGTTCCGATCCAGCAGCCTCCTGTCCAGCTGCTCCAAATAGGCGCAAAACGCGCCGCGTTGCCCGATCTGCCCGGACACCGCAGCATACGCCGCCCGCAGCATATGCAGGAGGTAGCGCATGAACAGTCTCAATGAACAGTGGGCCGAGCAGGTCGTCAGCTGGGAATATTCGGCCGCCGCGACGCCGGACCTGAACGACGTACCGATCCAGCCCTTCCCGGCCTCGCTGCATGAACAGGGCGAAACGCGCGTCATCACGCTCGATCTCTCGGCCGAGCTCGGCACCCCCTACCCGGCCACCGCGCCCAATCTGCTGGCCAACTATATCCGCATCTGCAGCGGCGAGCAGATCCGCACCGCCGTCGCGGCGACCTCGGAGGTCTATTTCGTCATGCGCGGCAGCGGCCGCACCGAAACCGCCGACGGCGTCATTCACTGGCGGCGGGGCGATGCGTTCACGCTGCCCTGCAACAGCGGCGTCACCCATATTGCCGATGCCGACAGCGCCCTCTACTGGAGTCACGATGCGCCGCTGCTGCAATATATGGGCGTTGCGCCGCAGCAGCCCATGTTCAGGCCCGCCTACTACAGCCGAGGCTATATGCTCGGCGAAGTGGCGCAGTTGCGCGAAGCGGCGCTGCGCGAGCGGCGCAACCGGATCGGCATCATCCTCGGCAATCCGGCCAGCGCGGCAACCAAAACGATGACGCATACGATGTGGTCGCTGTTCAACCTGCTGCCGGCGGGAGAGGTGCAGAAGCCGCATCGCCATCAGTCGGTAGCGCTCGATCTGGCCGTCTCGGCCGGGCCGGACACCTACACGCTGATCGGCCGGGAGATCGATGCAGCCGGCAATATCATCGATCCGGTGCGGGTGGAATGGGCGACCAACACCGTCTTTGTCACCCCGCCGGGCTGGTGGCACTCCCACCATAATGAATCAGATCAGGATGCCTATGTATTCCCGGTTCAGGACGCCGGCCTGCACACCTATATGCGCACGCTCGATATCCGCTTCGTGTGCTGATCCGGCGTACCAACAGGCCTAGGAAAATGCTGATTAGAGCCTGTTAACATTAATTGGAATATGTATAATTGTTTCATGCAGTTAACACGTTCTCAATTTAATAAAATCGCT
>CAYSMR010000166.1:0-4538 GCA_964432195.1 uncultured Zetaproteobacteria bacterium
AAGCCCGGTGTGGTTTTGCGCGTATCGGCGACCCGGCAGCCGGTGCCCTCCAGCGCATCGGCAAAGGCGCGCGTGGCTGTTGCGATGCCGGAGAGGCGCTGCAGGAAGTTCAGCGCGGAGCGTTCGGCGGCCAGTAGCGCGCGCAGAGGCCCGCGCAGGGTGCAGATCAGGTCGCCGGATTGCACGTGCTCGGCATCATTGGCCTGCCAGTCGCAGACAATGGCCGAATCAACGGCGGCAAAGACCGCATCCGCCGCGCCGACGCCGGAGAGTATTCCGGCTGCTTTGGCCGTGATGCGGGCGCTACCCAGTTGATCGGCGGCCAGCGTGGCGGCCGCGGTCAGATCGTTGCGCACGGCGTCTTCGGCTAGCGCCAGTTCAATGAGTGTCGAGAGGTTCATCCGGCCGATGCTAGGACTCTGCCGGCGATATGCAATTCGCAGCGTTGGCTGCGGCACTACTCCTTGTAATTGCCGAGCACGCAGTATTTGGCGAATGTGCCGGCTTCGTCAGCGGTCCATTTGCCTTTCTCCTTCTGCTTCATCTGCTCGCACTAGGCCTTGCTGCCCGGTTCGGCCGAGCAGCCGGCGAATGATAGAGTGATCAGCAGCGCGCAGGCTGCGGTAAGCATGGTTTTCATGGGCATCTCCGTGAGGAGGATATACAGTTACAGGCGTGAGCGGATCAGCGCGGCGACATCGTCATCGCTCAGTGCGACCGGATTGGTTTTCATGCTGCCGGGGCTGGCGTGGGTGATCAGTTTCGGGATATCGGCTGCGCTGACGCCGTAATCGGAGAGGCGCGGCATCTCGAACTCCGCTGTCCATGCGCGCAGCAGTTTGAGCAGCGCGTCTCTGGCCGTATCGTCATCGAGCCGGTGGTTGTCAGCGACAATGCGGCCGGCCTCGGCATATTTCGCCAGTCCAATATCTCCAGGGCAGCGCTGCTGCATCAGTTCGATATTCTGTCGCGTCGCTTCATAGAGCAGGCTGCCGCAGACCTCGCCGTGCGGCATCGGAACATATGCGCCGATCGGGGAGGCGAGCGCGTGCACGCTGCCGAGCCCGGCATTGGCCAGCGTCAGACCGGAGAGCGAGCTGGCATAGAGTATGTCGGCCCGGGCCTGCAGGTTGTCGCCGTTGAATACGGCCTTCGGCAGCGAACGGGCGACGCGCTGCAGGCCGCTGACGGCCAGCGCATCGCTCATCGGACTGGCGTTTTTGGATAGATAGGATTCCAGCAGCTGGGTCAGCGCATCCATGCCGCAGGCTGCGGTGACCGCCGGTGGGCACGAGAGCGTCAGCTCCGGGTCGAGGATGATATGGCGCGCGACCAGCAGCTCGTGACGGAATGATTTCTTGAAGCCCTGTTCGCCGATCACCGACAGTACGGCGTTTTTGCTGCTCTCGCCGCCGGTGCCGGCCGTCGTCGGCAGCGCAATGAACGGCGTGGCCGGCCCGGTATAGGTTTTGCCGGTGCCGACTCCTTCGAGATAGGACATCACCGATTCGCCGCCCGGTAGCAGACCGGCAATCGCCTTGGCCGCATCGATCGGGCTGCCGCCGCCGATGGCGACTACACAATCCGGCCGCGTGCGCTGCAGCGATGTGACGGTCTCATCGACCAGCTGTGGCGACGGTTCGCCGCTGACTGTGACGCGGTGCAGCTCAAACTGCTGCTCTAACCTGTTCAGCAGCTGTGCGCAGCGCGGCGAGTTATCGAAGGATGCGCCGCCGGTGACCAGCAGCAGACGCTCTCCATAACCGCGCGCCAATTCGGGCAGCAGGCTGCGCTGGCCGGTGCCGAAATGGATATGCGGCGTAGCGGCGAAATCGAACGGGGCGATGGCGGTCAAAACGAATCAGGCCAGTAGCTGTTCGATTTCGGCGCGCGAGAGCGGGGCGGGCAGGCGCGCGCCGAGCTGGGAAACGACGCGGGCGGCGGCATGCGAGCCCAGATGGCCAGCCTGCTGCCAGGAGAGCCCGTTGGTGATGCCGTAGAGGACGCCGGCGGCATACATGTCGCCGGCCCCGGTCGTGTCGATCGCATCGACCTCGACGCCCTCGATCGGCAGCACCTCGCCGTCATGCATAATAATCGAGCCGCGTTTGCCCAGCGTCAGCGCGACATTGGCGCAGTGCTGGTGGATAACATGGGCGCAGTCAATCGGATCCTGCTTGCCGGTCAGTGCGCGCGCCTCCTCCTCATTGCAGAAGAGCAGATCCACCGAACCCTCGATCAGGCGCTGGAACTCCTCGCGGCAGATATCGATCAGAAACGGGTCGGAGATTGTCAGCGCCACCTTGACGTGGTTGGCCCGGGCCAGCTCGATGGCCCTGAGGGCTGCGGCGCGGGTCGAATCGCCGGCAAACAGATAGCCTTCGATATAGACATAATCGGCCTGAGCAATCTCGCTTTCGCGAATGTCCTCGGCGTAGAGCGATGAGGAGATGCCGAGGCTGGTCAGCATTGTGCGCTGCGCATCGGGCGTGATCAGCACGACGCAGGTGCCGGTCTGGCCGGCGCTTTGCGGCACTTCGATGGTGATGCCGAGCTTGCGCATTTCGGCCAGATACTGGTCGCCGAAATTGTCCGAGCCGGTTTTGCAGGCATAGGCCGCGCATCCGCCCATGTCGGCGATGCCGACAATCGTATTGGCGGCCGAGCCGCCGGAGCAGTAGTGGACCTGATGATCGGCGAGCGCATCGAGCACCTGCTGCTGGCGCGCATCATCGACCAGTGTCATAATCCCCTTCTCGATATTGTTGCGGTCGAGGAATGCATCCTCGCAGCGCACCTGCATATCCATAATGGCGTTGCCCACGCCGTAGACGTTGTATGTCATGATCAATCTCTCCCGCTCCGTGGCTTCTGAATCCGGACGCAAGTGTGCGGCGCGGCCGCCTCGCGTCAACCGCGGGCAACTCAGCCTGCGACGTCGGATCAGCGGGGGTCGCTTGCCGGCGCGGCTGTGATCGGCAGCGTGAACTCGGCGCGCAGTCCGTGCGGCTTACGGTTTCTCAGCGAGAGTGCGCCGCCGTAGCCATCGAGCAACTCCTTGACGATGGCCAGCCCCAGTCCGTGGCTGTTGTGCTGGCGCGAGCGCGCCTTGTCCACACGGTAGAAGCGCTCGGTGACGCGCGGCAGGTGTTTCTCGGGAATGCCCGGCCCTTCATCCTCAATGGCGATCGCGCAGTATTCTCCGCGTCGTTGCAGCTGCACGCTGATCTGACTCCCCTCGGGGGCATGGTTGATCGCATTGACCAGCAGATTGGTCACAATCCGGTCGACGTCATCGAATGATGCGACCAGCGGGAGCGCTGCACCATCGTACTCGCATTGCAGCGTGATCTGCTGCTCAACGCACTGCGGTTCGAGCATATTGCATGCGCGCCGGATCACTTCAATGCCGTCGCAGCAGGCGCCTGCATTCTTCTGGCCGAACTCGGCCTGATCCAGCGTCAGCAGTACATCGAGCAGGTGATTGACATGCTTGGCCTCGTCGGCGATGACGGCGGCGGCTTCCTTGCGGAAATCGGCCTGATCGCCGAAGCTTTCCATGCTGCGGGCATAGCCGAGCAGCGAGGTCAGCGGCGTTTTCAGATCGTGCATCAGATTGGAGAGGAAGGTGCGGCGCTGCTGTTCCAGTCGGTGGCGCATGCTGACATCGAGGCAGAGCAGCAGCACCTCGCCGTTATCGAGCCTGGCGATGCGCGGTTCAAGTATCCGCTCCGGCAGCTCGATCTGCGGCAGTTTGGTTTTGGCCGGCAGATCGGCAATGGCCCGGATTAGCATCGCATTCCAGTCGGCATCGCGGTAGAGGCGCAGCATCGGCAACGGCAATGCCTCATTGCCGATCGCAAACACTTCGCGGGCGCACGGATTGGCCGCGATGACCATGCAGCTGCTGTTCAGGCGCAATACGGCTTCATTGACATCGCTGAGCAGCGCATCGAGGCGCTCATTGCTGTGCAGCTGCTGTTGCAGCGCCGCGAGCTTCTCTTGCAGATGCCGGATTTTATGCCGGTAGCCGGCGACCTGCCGGCGCATGCGCAGCGTCGCATAGATGCTCCCGGCTGCAATTGCAGTGCCGGGCAGCAGCCAGAGGCTGTTCATTCGCCGGGCTGTACAAACCGGTAGCCCATGCTGCGCACGGTTTCGATACAATCCTTGCGACCGATTTGTTTCAGCGCCTTGCGCAGGCGCTTGATCGTGACATCCACGGTGCGCGGCTCGACATAGACATCGTGTCCCCAGACATGGTCGAGCAGATAATCGCGGCTGCGCGTTTTGCCCGGCTTGTCCATCAGGATCTTCAGCAGTTTATACTCCAGTGGGCGCACTTCCACGCGCGCATCGCCTTCAAAGACGACCGGCACATCGGGATCGAGCTGGATGTTGGCCGTGATCGAGCTGCCCGATTCGACAACGCGGCTGCGCCGCAGCAGGGCACGGGCACGGGCGACCAGCTCCTCCGGCTCGAATGGTTTGGCCAGGTAGTCATCGGCCCCTTCGTTGAGGCCGTGTACGCGCTCGGC
>CAYSMR010000167.1:0-4510 GCA_964432195.1 uncultured Zetaproteobacteria bacterium
ATGTGTAATTATATCACCCGATGAGATGCAAGGCTTAGGAACAGTGTTGATTGCCCCATGACCTCAAAAGGCTTTGATTACCCGTGTCGGGTTGCATGCAAATTTGATGGAAAAAAAGGTCTGATATTACTCGATCAAATTCGAGCGGCGGATAAAATACGGCTTATCAAATACTTGGGAAATATCGACAAAAGAACTCAAATTAAAATTTGTGACAAAATGCAAGAGATGTTTACCTATGGATGAAACGGAACACTTATCAAGCTCGCCTGTGAATGAGAAAAAGTTGCGTGAATCAATAGCACAGATAGAGGGTAAAAGGGTAAAAATTCTCTTTTTCGGTGTAGTCGCAGATAAGTTTGGCAAACGCAGTGCGGAAGCTCAGGCAGGCATCACCTTGTCCGAATTGATTGAACAGGTGGGCTGCACTGAGAATCAGATACTCCTGGTGGCAGTGAACCAGGAGCAAATCCATGATTTGGATTATGTGGTGCAAGATGGCGATGAAGTGGCATTGATGCCGCCGTTTTCGGGTGGGTGATATGAAAGCTGTGCGTATTCAGGACGCAGACTTTTCGATTGAAGAGGAAGTTAATGCGTTGTGTGCAAGTTCCAGGCGTATCGGTGGTATTACCACATTCTTAGGCTGCGCGCGCGATTTCTCCGAAGGGCGCGATGTGTTTTCGATCGAGTTCGAGCAATACGCCGGCATGGCGGAAAGGGCGCTGCGGGCCCTGCACGACGAGGCTATGCAGCGCTTCGATATTATCGGCGTGCGCATCGTGCACCGGGTCACGACGGTGCATGCCGGTGACCGGATTGTGCTGATTGTCGTCGGCGCCGAGCACAGGAAGCCTGCGTTCGAGGCCTGTGAATGGCTGATCGACGAGCTGAAACAGCGCGTGCCGATCTGGAAGAAAGAGACGACCCCCGACGGCGAGAGCTGGGTCACGCAGCACCCGTGAGCACGCCGGTCCTGTCGATTGTCGGTTACTCGAACTCCGGCAAAACCACGTTGATGGAGCGGCTGGTTGCCGGGCTTGCCGGAGAAGGGCTGCGTATTGCGACGATCAAGCATTCGCACCACCAGCCGGAGATGGATGCGTCCGGCAAGGACAGCTGGCGTCATAAACAGGCCGGCGCGGTGGCATCGATGCTGGTCGGTCCTGAGCGGTTAATGGTGGTGGTCGACCACGATGCGCATCCGACCCCGCAGCAACTGGCCGATCGTTACTTTCCCGATGCCGATCTGGTGCTGGTTGAGGGCTACGGATCGATGCCGGGGGCGAAGATCGAGGTGGTGCGGGCTGCGCGCAGCCGCGTCTGCCGTTGCGACCCGGCGGAATTGCTGGCCGTGGCCACTGATCTGGATGCGAAGACGCTCTTCCCCGGGCAATCGCGGCCGGATCAGCCGTTGCTAGATCTGAATCAGCCCGATGCAATTGTCGCGTTTGTTCGGACATGGCTGCAGCAGGCGCATGCGCATGGGTGAGCGCTTCCCGTCGATCCAGGAGCAGCATGCCGCATTCATCCGCGCGCAGCAGATCTATTTTGTCGCCACGGCAACGGCCGATAGCCGCATTAATCTCTCGCCCAAGGGGATGGACTCATTGCGGATTGTCGATGCCAGGCGGGTGGTCTGGCTGAATCTGACTGGCAGCGGCAACGAGACCGCGGCGCACCTGGCGCGCGATACACGCATGACGATCATGTTTTGCGCCTTTAAGGGGGCGCCGTTGATTCTGCGGCTCTACGGCCATGCGCGCATCGTGTTGCCTTCGGATGATGCGTGGGCGGGGTTATACGCCCGCTTCGAACCGCAACCGGGAGCGCGTCAGATTATCGATATGGATGTTGATCTGGTGCAGGGCTCCTGCGGCTTCGGCGTGCCGCTGTTCGATTTCGCCGGCCAGCGGCCGCTGCTGCGCCGCTGGAGCGAGAAGAAGGGCGAGGCGGGGATTCGCAACTATTGGCGCGAGAAGAACAGTATCAGTCTCGATGGTGAAACGATCCCGATTGCCGGAGATGATTGAGAACTGTACCGCCGTGATTCTGGCGGGCGGCAAATCCCGGCGCATGGGGCGGGACAAGGCGGAAGTGGAGTTCCGCGGCCGGTCGCTGCTGGAGCACGCGATTGCGAACCTGTCGCCGCTGTTTGACGGGCTAGTGCTCAGCGTACGCGAGCCGCGCGCGCTCGGGCTATCGCATGTCGCGCAGGTGCCCGATCGCGGCGACGGGCGCGGCCCGATGATGGGCATCGCGGCCGCGATGGCGGCGGCGCGTAGCGAGTGGGTGTTTGTGACCGGCGTCGATATGCCGTTTGTCGTGCCGTCGGCGCTTCAATATATGGCTGCCCGGCGCAACGGGTATGATGCCGTGCTGGCGGATATCGACGGTCACTGGCAGCCGATGCCCGGCTTTTATGCGACGGCGGCCTGTTTGCCGGCCATGCGGCGCAGCATGGCGCAGGGGCGCCGCAGTCTGGTTCGGCTGGCCGCGTCGCTGAATACGAGGGTCGTGATGCAGGCAGAGCTGATGCCGTTCGATCCCGGCCTGCGCAGCTTTGCCGATATCGATACGCCCGAGGATTTGCTCCGCTGGCGCGCTGCGGCGGAGCGTGCCGGGTGATTTCGGGGCGGCATCTCCATAGCATGCGCGCATGACTGTAAATATCCGTTCTCTCCTTCTGTTATCGATGATTGCGCTGCTGCCGGCGCCCGCGCTGGCGATCGTTAATGCCGAAGATCTGGACCTCTCGATCGATCATGACGGCGCGGCCGGCAAGATCGAGGGTTCGCTCAGTGGCAGTTCCGGCAATAGCAATACGTTGCGCGGCGAGGCCGGCGGCCGCCTGATCTGGCGGCACGGGGCGCATCTGGAGATGCTGGTCGGCAGCGCGGCCTATGGAAAGAGCCGCGGCGTGCGCAACAGCAACAAATCCTTTGCGCATCTGCGCCATCGCTATCGCTGGAATGATCATTGGGCGCTGGAGGGCTTTGCCCAGGTGCAGCAGGATGAATTCGCCCATTTGAAGCTGCGCACGCTCTTCGGCGGCGGGCTGCGCTGGAGCGGTCGGCAGCAGGCCTGGAGCTGGCATGTCGGCCTCGGCTCCTTTTACGAGCGCGAGGCGCTGCGCGGCAGTGCGAGCGTGACCCGTTTATGGCGCGCCAGCAGCTATCTGGCGCTCGCATATGCGCCGAGCAAGCAGCTGCGTCTGCAGAACACGCTCTACTACCAGCCGGCCTGGAAGGATCGGGCCGACTACCGGCTGCTGGATGATGCGGCGCTGCTGGTCGGCCTGGCCGAGCATCTCGATCTGAAGCTGACACTGGAGCTGGCACAGGATTCGCGTCCGCCGGCCGGCATTGCGCGCACCGATATTGCGTACAAAACCGGCCTGTCGTACCGCTTCTAGAGCCGTGGCAGTTTCGGGCGCGCGCGACTCGTCCGGATGGCTTTCAGCCTGATTTCAGCTGAGTTGATGATAATCGGCCCGTGCCGCGTGTGCCGGAGTGGCCGTTGGGAAGGAGGTGATGTTGAAACAATATAAGGTATGGGATGCGCCAACCCGGATATTCCACTGGCTGAATGCGGCGACTGTGTTGCTGCTGGTGCTGGTCGGCGTGTTGATGCTGTTCAAGCGCGATCTCGGTATTACCGCGCTGGAGGCCAAGCTTGCGCTCAAGCAGCTGCATGTTCTGATCGGCTATCTGTTTGTCGCGAATTTGCTGGTGCGGCTGGTCTGGGGCTTTGTCGGCAACCGCTTCGCCCGCTGGAGCAGTCTGATTCCCGGCCGCGGCTTCGGGCAGATGCTGGTATCCTATCTGGCCAGCCTGAAAAGCGGCAGTCCGCAGCAGTTTCTGGGCCATAACCCGCTCGGCCGGCTGGCCGTCATCGCGCTGTTTCTGCTGCTGATCACCCAGGCTGCGACCGGCCTGATTCGCGCCGGCACCGATCTCTACTATCCGCCGTTCGGTTCGATGCTTGCCGCCCAGGTCGCGGCCGAAGGCGTCGATCCGGCCAGTCTCAAACCCTATGACAAAACTGGCGCCGATCCGGAACGCTACAGCGAGTTGAGAGCATTCAAACATATCTATGGTGAAATCCATCTCTATGCAGCCTATGCGCTGCTGGCGCTGTTGCTGCTGCATATTCTGGCCGTGGTACGCGCCGAAATCAGCGAAGGCGGCGGCCTGATCTCCGCAATGGTATCCGGCAAAAAGGTGCTCTCCCGCGAACCGGAGGACGGTGATCGTTGACGCCGCCGCGCTCCCGGGTGCAAACTTGCAACTGATAGGATGGGGACTTATGGCACACTCAGCTTCGTTGTTCCCTATTTTGCGCTCGATACTCAATATTTAGGAATCCAGTTCTATTTTTATAAGTCGCCAATCCGAGGGGAGCTTGTTCCTTGTAATTGAAAGGTTAAGGTGCAATGAGAATTACAGAAGAAATTAGGGCCTGTTAACATTATTTGATGAATTCGATAATCAAAGCGAAGTAGATAAAG
>CAYSMR010000168.1:0-4507 GCA_964432195.1 uncultured Zetaproteobacteria bacterium
GCGACGATGCGGCTGCGGCGCATGCCGCGATCGATGCCGGCAGGCTGGACGGGCTCTGGCTGGTCGGGCCGCAGATGCAGACGCTGGCCGGGCAGCAGCCGCAGGCGCACTGCTGCGCCGATGCCGATGCGGCGGCCGCAGCGCTGGCCGATATCGCGTTCGAAGCGGATGACACGATTCTGGTCAAGGGTTCCCGTTCGATGCGGCTGGAGCGTGTGGTTGCGGCGCTCGCTGCCGAGGAGGCTGCCGATGCTCTATAATCTCCTCTATCCGCTGCATGAGCAGATTTCGTTCTTCAACCTGTTCCAGTATATCACGTTTCGCACGGTCTATGCGCTGGTCACCTCGCTGGTGCTCTGCTGGCTGATGGGGCCGCTGTTTATCCGCTGGCTGAAGACGCATCAGGGCAAGGGGCAGCCGATCCGCCACGACGGGCCGCAGACGCATCTGGTCAAGCAGGGTACGCCGACGATGGGCGGCGTGCTTATTCTGCTGTCGCTGACGATTGCCACACTGCTGTGGGCCGATCTGACCAGTGCGTTCGTCTGGCTGGCGTTGCTGGTGACGCTCGGCTATGGGCTGATCGGTTGGCTGGACGACTATCTGAAGATTATCCGGCGCGATCCGAAAGGGCTGGCCGGGCGCTGGAAGCTGATCCTGCAGTGCCTGTTCGGCGGCATCGCCGCGGCCGGACTGATGATAATGACCGATCCGATTGTCGATATTCCGTTTTTCAATGTGCAGTGGGATATGGGCTGGTTCTATCCGCTGTTCGTGCTGTTCGTGCTCGTCGGTACCTCCAATGCGGTCAATCTGACTGACGGCCTGGACGGACTGGCGGTCGCGCCGACCTTCATGGTGGCCAGCGCGCTGGCTGTCGTCGTCTATCTGGCCGGTCATGCCAAGTTCTCGGCCTACTTGATGATCCCGTTCGTGCCCGGCGCCGGCGAGCTGGCCGTATTCTGCGGTGCGGTTGTCGGCAGCTGCCTCGGATTCCTCTGGTACAACAGCTATCCGGCCCAGGTGTTCATGGGCGATGTCGGTGCGCTGGCGCTGGGCGGCGCGCTCGCCTTTGTTGCCTGCGCGGTGCATCAGCAGTTTCTGCTGGCGATCGCCGGCGGCCTGTTCGTACTCGAGGCGGTGTCGGTGATGGTGCAGGTGGCCAGCTTCAAGCTGACCGGCAAGCGCGTCTTCCGGATGGCGCCGATCCACCACCATTATGAACTGAAGGGGTGGGCCGAACCGAAGGTGATTGTCCGTTTCTGGATTATCTCGATATTGCTGGCGCTGGTGGCGCTCTCCACCCTGAAGATCCGATGAGTGGGCCGATGCATCAACCGACGCGCACCCGCATGACCGCGGTGATCGGCATGGGCCGCACCGGCCAGGCTGCGGCGCGCTTCCTGCAGCGGCGCGGCGAGATCTGCGAGAGCTTTGACGAGTCGCCGGTTATGCTGCCGCGCGATCTGGCGCTGCCGCTGCATATCGGCCCGCTCGATGCCGGTCGGCTGCAGAGTTATGACCGGCTGATTGTCAGCCCGGGCATCAACTGGCATCACCCGGCGCTGGTGGCGGCGCGACAGGCCGGCGTGCCGGTCTGCGGCGATCTCGATCTGTTTGCGGCCAGCTTCAGCGGCGATCTGATCGCGATTACCGGCACCAACGGCAAGACAACAACGGTATCGCTGATCAGTACCATGCTCGATACGCTGCCCGGCGGCATTGAGGCCGGCGGCAATATCGGCGTGCCGATGCTCGACCTGCTCAATGATGACGAACAGCCGTGCCGCGTCGTGCTTGAGCTCTCCAGTTTCCAGCTCGAGCGCGCGCAGCCGGTGCATCCGCGCTGGGCTGCGCTGCTCAATTTACAGCCCGACCATGCCGACATGCATGCTGGCATGGATGCCTATCTGGCCGCCAAGCTGCGCCTGTTCGCCCGTCAGGGCGGCGGTGATACCGCGATGCTGCCGGCGGAAGCGCGCTGGGATGAGCTGGCCGCGGAGCTGAGCGTGCGCGGCGTGCGCGTGCGCCGCTTCGGCGAGTGCGATGCCGGTGCTGCGGCAGATGCAGGCATCGCGCTGCAGGCGGACGGCTCGTGGCAGCTGTTCTGGCATCAGCATGATGCGCAGCAGCTGCTTGCCGGCGATGAGCTGCCGGTGCAGGGGCGGCATCAGCATCTGAATCTGGCCGTCGCGGCGCAGGCGGCCGCCGATTTCGGCGTCTCGGCCGGCGTGATCCGCCAGTCGCTGACCTCGTTCCGCTGTTTGCCGCACCGCATGCAGTCGCTCGGGGTCGTGGCCGGCCGCGAGTGGTATAACGATTCCAAGGCAACGAACCCGGATGCGGCGCGCGCTGCGCTGGCGTCGTTTCATCAGGTGATCTGGATCTGCGGCGGCCTGCGCAAGGGACTGGACGTATCGGTGCTGGCCGATGCGGTCGCCGCGCATGTCGAGCAGATGTTCGTGATCGGCGCCGATGCCAAACCGTTCACCGATCTGGCTGCGGTGGCCGGCGTGCCGTGCAGCTTTGTCAAAACTGTCGATCAGGCGGTCAAGCAGGCGGCGCGTGCGGTATCGGGCGTGCCGGTGCTGCTGTCGCCGGCCGCGGCCAGTCAGGATCAGTTCCGTGACTATGTCGAGCGCGGCGAGCGCTTCGCGGCCGCTGTGCGGGCGCTGGAGGAGCAGGCATGAGCCGGACTGCTCAGAAACAGCTACTGCCGCCCGATGCGGTAATTACCGGCTGCGTGCTGGCGCTGATGGGTTTCAGCGTGCTGATGGTCTACAGCGCCAGCGTCAGCGTGGCCGAAGTGCGTTATCACGATCCGCTGCGCATTATCCGCCACTGGCTGTTCTATATTCCGGTCGGCATTGCGATCATATGGGGATTGTCGCGCATCGATGTCACCTGGTGGCGCGCAATCGCCGTGCCGGTGCTCGCTGTCGCAATGCTGCTGATGCTGGCCGTGCTGGTGCCGGGGCTCGGCAAGGAGATTAACGGCGCGCAGCGCTGGTTTTCGCTGTTCGGTCTGACGCTGCAGCCGGTCGAACTGCTCAAGCCGGCCGTCATCATCTATATGGCCTACTATATGAGCTCGTTTCCCGATCGTCTGAACCGTTTCAGCAGCGGGCTTGCGCCGATGCTGGTCGTGCTCGGCGTGGCGTTGCTGCTGCTGCTGTTGCAGCCGGATTTCGGCAGTGCGGTGCTGCTGTCGGCGGTCTGTTTTGCGCTCTGGTTTATCGGCGGTGTGCCGATCCGCCATCTGGCGCTGCTGGTGGCCAGCTTCGTGCCGGTGGCCGTGCTGGCAATGATCGCCGCGCCATATCGGATGCAGCGGCTGACCAGTTTCATGGATCCGTGGAACGATCCGCTCGGCAGCGATTACCAGCTGATCCAGTCGATGATTGCATTCGGCAGCGGCGGCCTGTTCGGCACAGGCCTCGGGCAGGGGGTGCAGAAACTGTTCTATCTGCCGGAGGTCTTTACCGACTTTATCTCGGCCAGCATCGGCGAGGAGCTGGGGCTGGTCGGCATTGTCGCGCTACTGCTGGTGTTTGCAGTGCTGTTCGGGCGCGGCATCTGGCTGGCGATTCAGCACAATGACATGTTCTCACGGCTGCTGATTATCGGCTGCGTGGTCGTGCTGGCGACGGCGCTGATGATTAACCTCGGAGCGGCGATGGGACTGCTGCCGACCAAGGGGATGCCGTTGCCGTTCGTCTCCTATGGCGGCAGCGCGCTGATCGGCGAATGCGTGCTGGTCGGACTGTTGCTGTCGGTTCAGCGCCATCAGCCGGGCAACCGCAAGATCGAGCAGCGGCAGAGCGGCCGCGGCAAGACGGGACACAAGCAGGCCGGCCGCGCTGCGCCGGCTGCCGCATCCTCTGAAAAAGCGGCAGCAGCCGAGATGCCGCAGCGCGCCGATGATGCGCTGGAGCACCTGTTTTGAGCCGCACGCCCCTGCTCTGTATCGCCGGCGGCGGCACCGGCGGCCATGTCATGCCGGCGCTGGCGCTGGCCGATGCGGCGCGCGCGCGCTGGCCGCAGCTGTCGGTCACGTTTATCGGGGCCGAGCGCGGACTGGAGGCGACGCTGCTGCCGGCCCGCGGCGAGCATGTGCAGCTGCTGGCGATGCACGGTGTTCAGGGCGCGGGGCTGATGCAGCGTATCCGGGTGCTGCTCTGGGAGCTGCCGCAGGCGGTGATTACCATTCGCAGGCAATGGCGGAATCAGCGGCCCGATCTGCTGGTCGGGGTGGGCGGCTATGCCAGCATCTCCGGCGTCTGCGCAGCGCTGATCAGCCGGATTCCGGTCGTGCTCTATGAACAGAATGCGATGCCCGGCTTGGTCAATCGCACGCTGGCCCGTTTCACCCGCACGATCATGCTCGGTTTCGCGGCCGCATCGGCCCGTCTGTCCGGCTCGGTGCGCCGCGTTGTGACCGGCAATATCGTCCGTCGCGAGATCATGGCGACGCGCTGGCAGCCGCATACGCCGCCGCGCCTGCTAG
>CAYSMR010000169.1:0-4480 GCA_964432195.1 uncultured Zetaproteobacteria bacterium
CCGATCATGACGATATCGGGATCCTGACGCAGAATCGAACGCAGGCCGGCCGCGAACGTGACGCCGATTTTCGGCTGCACCTGCATCTGTCCGACCCCTTCGATCTGGTACTCAATCGGATCCTCGATCGTCATCACATTGCGGTTCCTGCGGTCGACCTCCATCAGCGCCGCATAGAGCGTCGTACTCTTACCCGAACCGGTCGGACCGGTCACCAGCACGATGCCATGCGGTGCCGCGATCACCTCTTTCATCATGCGCAGCTGCGGCGGGCTCATGCCCAGCTCCGGCAGCGTCAGCATCGCCGTATCGCGATCAAGCAGACGCATAACGACCCGCTCGCCGTGCGCGGTCGGCAACAAGGATACGCGCACATCGACCTCGCGACCAGCGATTTTCACTCGGAAACGTCCATCCTGCGGATGCCGCTTTTCGGCAATATCGAGGCCGGCCATCACCTTGATGCGGCTGGTGATCGCCGCCTGCACGCCCTTGGGCGGATGCACGATTGTATGCAGCACGCCGTCGATACGAAAACGCACCAACACCCGGCTCTCGAACGGTTCGATATGGATATCGCTGGCGCGCTCCTTCAATGCCTGTGAAATCAGCGTATTGACCAGCCGGATCACCGGAGCATCGTCCTCGGATTCGAGCAGATCCCCGACTTCCTCGAGCTCGCGCGTCAGGTCGTCACCGCCCATATCCTCGAGCATCTGCTCGGCAGACGCCGAGGCCATGTCGAAGACCTGGTTCATCGCCGTCAGGATCGCCTCGCGCGGCACCAGCACCGGCTGCACCTCGCCCCCGAACATGCGCCGGCAATCATCGAGCAGCTCCCACGGCCAGTCGCTGTCGTCGCTGACCGCAACCGGATGCGCCAGATCGGGCATCGCCTTCAGCGGCAGCAATGGCCCGGAGCGCAGGACCGGCAGCGAAAAACGCAGCGCCCGATCGACATCGACCAGATCATTCGCAAGCCGGCTCAGCTGTTTCATGGCGTCGCGCTGTCGGTTCCGTTATTCGACGGCGCAGACAAGGCCGGCTTGAGCCGGTCGGGCAGGTGCTTCCGCTGCTGCGGAAAGATCACCGTGCCACCCTCGACCGGCTGCTCGTAGAGCTCCCGGATATCGAGGTATTTGCGGTTGGTCATCTCCTCGATCTGGTCGCCGCTCTTGATGATATGCGGCTTGAGAAAGACCATCAGATTGGTTTTGGTCTTCTTGTTCTCGGTATACTTGAACGGTTCGCCGAGCAGCGGCATCGCGCCGACGCAGGGCACCCGCTGCACGGTCTCCGTGTTGTCATCGCGCATCAGCCCGCCGAGCACAATCATCTGGCCGTCATTGGCCAGTACGACCGTCTTGATCGAGCGCTTGCTCGTGATCAGGCCGCCTTCGGCCGCCGTGCCGCCATCGACGCTGGAGATCTCCTGATAGATCTCCAGCCGCACCGAGTCACCCTCGGAGATCTGCGGCTTCACGCGCAGCGTCAGACCGACATCCTTGCGTTCGATCGTCTGGAACGGATTGGCCGTGCCGCCCTGAGTCACATTCTGACCGGTCAGAAACGGTACGTTTTTACCGACGACAATCTCGGCTTCCTCATTGTCCATCGTCAGCAGATTCGGCGTCGAGAGCACATTGGCATCGTTGTCCGACTCCAGCGCATGCACCAGCGCGCCGATCGACAGCGCCTTGTTGACCACGCCCAGCGTCAGACCGGTCGGCGCGGCGGCAGCCAGCGCCGCCGACGTGCTGACCGGCGTTGCAGCATTGACGTTGGTTGTAATCGCCGTCGATACCGCACCGAGATTCTTCATGTTTTGCACACCCACGACATTGCCACCGGAAGCCATCCACTCGACGCCGAAGCGCTGGATCGCATTGCCGCTGACCTCGACAATCAGCGCCTCGACGAGTACCTGCCGGCGACGCACGTCCAGCTGATCGATAATCCGGCCGACTGCCTTCATGTCACTGCGTTCGGCGGTAATCAGCAGCGCATTGGTCGCATTGTCGGCCACGACCTTGACATCGCCGGCGAACAGCGGCTTCGATTCGCCCGGCTTGGCTGTCGCGCCTCTCTGTCCGCCGACCAGTTCATTGATCACCTTGGCGACATCCTCGGCATTGGCATGCTTGAGATAGCGCACCTGCAGGCGGCCGCTGTCCGATTCCGGCGCGACATCGAGGCGCTCGATCACATTGGCCACCTCATTGGTAATCTGCGGCGCGCCGATCACAATCAGCATATTTCCCGGCTGATGAGCAATCGCCTTGACCCCGCCCATGCCGCCGCCCGGCCGGGCCGCAGCGCCCCCTGCGCCGCCGTAGAGCGACGTGATCGTCGTCGCCAGCTTGTCGGCCGATGCGTGTTTAAGCGTGAACAGCTGCACGCCGACCGCATCCTTGCGATCGAGCAGACGCAGGATCTTCTCGATGCGATGGATATTGCTGGCGCTGTCGGTCAGCAGCAGCATATTGCCGCGCGGGTATGCCACCAGATGGCTGTTGGGCGAGATCAGCGGCCGGATCAGCGCCACCAGCTGCTGGGCATCGGCATATTTCAGCCGCACCACCTGGGTTACCATCGCATCGTCATCGGGGCCGTTTTTGCCCATCAGCACCGGCAGCGATTTCTGCTTGCTCTCGGCCCTGGGCACGATCTTGATCACCGAACCACTCGGCACGGCCGCGAAACCGTTCACCTCGAGCACGGAGAGAAATACATCATAGGCATGCGCCTCGGAGATCGGCGTCGGCGATACGATCGTCACCTTGCCCTTGACCCGGTTATCGACGAGAAAGTTCTTGCCGGAGAAGCCGGCGACAAATTCAATAAAGGCGCGGATATCGGCATTCTTGAAATTGAGTGTCACATCCCTGGCCGATGCCGCCGTCGAGACGAACATCAGCATCGCCGCCAGACAGGCTATTACACTCATGCGTCTTCTGTTCATTACCACCCCGGCCCCGAATCTATAATACGGAAATCATATTGAAATCAGCGCGCCTGACCAGCACCATTATAGCATGCTCGAGGCAAAACCGGAGCTGCAGAACCCCGGCATTCAGCTGCGATCGGTCAACTTCCGGATCTGCCCGCGCTGCAGCACAACTATCCGATTGCGCCCCAGCCGCACCAGCCCCCTGCGTTCAAAATCCTTGAGCAGACGGCTGACCACCTCGCGGGCCGTACCCAGCTCGACCGCCAGCTGACGATGGGTCAGCATCAACGCATCGCCGTCCGCCGTCGTAGCGTTGACCAGCAGCGCCGCCAACCGCGCATCCTTACGCCCGAACGCGACATCCTCGAGCAGCAGCATCAGATCACTGATGCGCCGGCCGATATTGGCCATGACAAAACGCCTGAACAGCGGTGATTCAGCCAGCGCTGCATCAAAGTGATCCAGCGGCAGCAGCACCATATCGACATCGCTCTCGGCAATCCCCTCGGCCGGATAGCACTGCCGCCCGAGCAGACAGGTCGTCGTCAATACGCAGCTCTGCCCCGCCTCAACCCGGTAGAGCACAATTTCATGCCCCTGCGGGTCAATCTTCTGCACCCGGATCACCCCGTCCACGACCAGCACATAACCACCGCAGGCATCGCCGTCTCGGAACAGCACACTACCCTGTTGCACCCACATCCGCTTGACCTGCCCGGTCGCAGCCTGCCAGGCCCGCTCCCGATTCTGTTTCAGTTCCGGAAACGCATCCAGCCACGCCGCCATATCAGATACTGTTCAACGCCTGCTGCAGCAGCGGCCGGGCCTCGCTGACCAGACACTCCAGCGCCGGATTGTCGATCATACCGACCATTGCTGCCGGGTCGATCACGGACACGACGGTCTGACCCGCCTCGTCTTTATAGATAATCACATTGCACGGCAGCATCAACCCCAGTTCCGGTTCCAGATTCAGAGCCTGATTGGCCAGCTTCGGATTACATGCGCCGAGGATCAGATAGGGCGCACGTTCGACATCGATCTTCCGCTTCAGCGTATCGGCCACGTCGATACGCGTCAGGATACCGAAGCCGACTGCGTTCAGCGCTTCGGTGACCGCCGTTTCCGCCGCCGCGACATCGCCGTCAAATATCCGCCGCATACCATAATCACTCATCTCCGCCTCCTGTATTGTTCAATCTGCGCCAAACAGCATAGCGCTGCCGGCGCGGATGCCAAGCCTGGTCGCCAAAAACAGAACAGCCCCGCAGTTGTTCTGCGGGGCTGACGAATCATGCGAGCGACTGCGGTTCAGCCGATAAAGATCAACCCGATTGACATCGCGAACAGCAGTACGCCTGCTGCCGCGATCAGCTTCGCCGTGCCATGTGCAGGCGATTCAAACAGTTCGGTTTTATTCATCGCATCGAGACGTGGCATTCCATACTCCTCTGATCATCAGATTGTGATCAGCGCAGCATAGCCTGCATATGGTGCCGCCGATGTGACCGCCCTCACGATCCGGCCCGG
>CAYSMR010000170.1:0-4466 GCA_964432195.1 uncultured Zetaproteobacteria bacterium
ACAGCCCCAGCCATAGCGGCAGCGGACGCTTAACGCGCGTTTTGCGTTTAACAGACATCGAACAGGCTCCGGCTCAGCCGGAGCAGTCCGTGGTCAGGCGTTTACCCCTTGAGCGCATGCAGCCCCTTGAGCAGATCCAGCGCGCGCTGCAGCTGGGTATCGATCTGCAGTCGTTTCTTCATCGCCTCGCTCGGGCCTGCGCCCTTGCCGCCCTGCTTGCCTTTCACCTTGCTGCGCCGGTTACCGTTAGACAGATGCCCCTTCAGATCGGCTTCCGAAACCAGCGGTCGCTTGCTCTTCGTCTCGACCTCCGGCTTGCGCAGCACCTGCTCGACCTCGATATCCGGGTCGATGCCGGTGGCCTGGATCGAACGACCGCTCGGCGTGTAGTAGAGCGCCGTCGTCACCTTGATCGCGGTGCCGTCATTCAGCGGCACGACCGACTGCACCGAGCCCTTGCCGAATGAGCGGGTGCCAACCAGCACGGCGCGGTGGTGATCCTGCAGCGCGCCGCTGACAATCTCGGAGGCCGACGCCGAACCGTGGTTGATCAACACGATCAGCGGCAGGCCGTTCAGCGCATCGCCGGGACGCGCATCGAATGAAAGATTCTTGCCGGCGCGCGAACGGGTACTGACAATATTACCCTTGTCGAGAAACAGATCGGAGACCTCCACAGCCTGACTGAGCAGCCCGCCCGGATTACTGCGCAGATCGAGCACGGCACCGGCAAGCTTGCCGCCGGCCTGCTGCCTCAATGCGCGCAGCTGCTTCTTCAGCAATGAGCCGGTGCGCTCCTGGAACTGAGTGATGCGCAGGTAGGCGTAACCCGGCGCCAGCATATCGCTCTTGACCGACTTGACCTTGATAACGGCGCGCACGATCTTGATTTCCAGCGGCGCATCCTCGCCCTTGCGGAAGATCGTCAGCACAATGCTGGTGCCCGGCTTGCCGCGCATCTTCTTCACCCCCTCGGAGAGCGACATATCGCGCGCCAGTTCGTCATCGATCTTGATAATCAGATCGCCGGCCTTGACGCCCGCCTTGTAGGCTGGCGTATCCTCGATCGGAGAGACCACCCGGATGCCGCCTTCGGCTGCGGCAATCTCGATGCCGAGACCGCCGAACTCGCCCTTGGTATCGACGGTCATCTGCTTGTACATCTCCTTGTCCAGATAGGTCGAGTGCGGATCGAGGCTGGAGAGCATGCCCGAGAGCGCCCCGTCGATCAGCTTCTCATCGCTGACCTCCTCGACATAGGCGCGGCGCACCATCTCCATGACCCGCGAGAATTTCTGCAACTGCTGATAATCGGTCGCCGCATCGGCCTGCCAGAAACCGATCCCCGGCTTGACCACCATGACCCCGGCGAACAGCGCAATCGCCGCTCCCGTTCCCAACAGCATCCGACGTAATTTCAAAGACATAACCTACTCCATCACCATCTGTTTTCCGTTGCTGCAAGCTGCCAGCGGATCAGCGCCGACACCAGCGTTTCGGATTCACCGGCCGCCCCCGATCACGCACCTCGAAATAGAGCGTAACCCGGTTCACCCAGCCGGTACTGCCGGCATCGGCAATCGTTTCACCCTCTTCCACCCAGTCGCCGAGCTGCTTGTAGAGCACGTCGTTATGGGCATAGACGCCGAGCAGACCATCGCCGTAATCGACAATCATCATCAGCCCGTAGCCGCCGAACCAGTCGGCATAGCGCACCTGACCGGCCGCCATGGCCCGCACCGTCTTCACATGCCGGGCCGGGCGCAGCTGCACCCCCTGCAGGCGCGCCATGCCGGCTTTCGGACGCGAGCGATAGCTGGCCACAATACGCCCGCGGATCGGCCATTTCAAACGCCCCTTGCGTTTGCGGATGCTGACGCCGACAGCCTGCTGGCGGTCGATCGCGACCAGCTCCTCGTCCATCCCTTGCAGCATGCGCATCAGCGCCCGCTCTTCGCGCGCCAGCTGACGATCGCGCCGCTTTTTGGCGCGCATCTGTTTGCGCACCCGCTTGATCAGCCGGCGTTTGTCGCTGACCCGCGCCGCCAGCTGCGCAGCGGCCTGTTTTTTCTGGCGGCGCAACTCGACCAGCTGCTGCCGCTGCGTCTGCAGCTCGCGCTGCACCTCGGCCAGCTCGGCAACCGCCGCGGCATAGGCGGCGCGATCGCGCTCCTCCGAGCGCATGATTTCATACAGCAGATAACGGCGATGCGGGATATCGCTGACCGGCACGCCGGTCAGCACGCCCATCCACGGCGACGCATGCGAACTGCGCCTCCATGCGGCCGCGGCCTGATCGAGCACGGCCTGTTTCAGCGTATTGATCCGCTTGCCGAGCGCGTCGGATCTGCGCCTGAGCTCCGCCAGTTTGCGATCGGTCGCCCGCAGCTGCGCCTCGGCGGCGCGGCTGGCCTTGCGCGCCTCGATCAGCGCCGCATCAAGTTCGCGCAGCTCCCGGCCGACGCTGCCCAGCTGCCTCTCCAGCTGCTTTCTGACCCGCGCCAGCCGTTTGCGCTCCTGCTTGATGCGTTCGATCTGCCCGTTGGCCGCCGACTGATCGGCCGCGCCCTCCGCCGCCAGCGCGGCCGGTGCCCCTCCCGGCGCAGCGGGGAGCAGGCCGGCAGCAAGCAGGCAGAGTATCGACAACAGCAGTTTCATACGCGGTGATAGGGGTGACCCTGAATAATGGTCAGGGCGCGGTAGAGCTGCTCAAGCACCAGCGCCCGCGCCAGCTGATGCGGCAGCGTCAGCTTCGACAGGCTCCAGCAGTCGCCGGCAGCAGCGCGCACCGCATCGGATACGCCGTCCGCCCCGCCGATCACGAAATCCTGCTGTGCATCGCCGGCCAGCCGCTCGAGCGCGGCAGCCCACTGCTTGCTGCCGCGCGCCGCGCCGCGCTCGTCGAACAGGATAAAACCGGGCCGGGCCTGCTTCAGAATATGGCGGGCCTCCTCCTGCTTGCGCTGGTTCACCTGTTTCCCGCGCCCCTCCGGCAGCTCAACAACCTGACAGGCAGCCATCGGACGCAGCCGGTCCAGGAAGCGCGCCTCGAACTCGGCCAGCTCCCTGGCCCCCTTCCCGACCACCAGCAAACGCAGCTTCACGAGCGGATCGTATCTCCGTGCTGCGCAGACCAGAGCCGCTCCAGCTGAAAGCTTTCGCGCGCCTCCGGCAGAAACAGATGCACAATCACATCGCCGAGGTCGACCAGCAGCCACTCGGCCGCCTCCAGCCCCTCCACCCTGGCCGGCAGGTCAAAGCGGTGCGCCACTTCGCCGACCGACTGCGCCAGCGCCTTGAGCTGACGATCGCTGCGACCGCTGGCCAGAATAAAGCGGTCGGCAAAATCGCAGCGTCCGCGCACATCCAGCACCAGCACATCGATCGCCTTCTTGTCCTCCAGCGCCTCGATCAGCTCATCGGTCATCTGTTCAAATATCTCTCTGTTGTTCATCTCTTCGGTCACATCATCTCCATATCGTTGCCGGGAGCGGCAGCGCTGTTGTTATAGGCCTGCTCAATCTGCCGGCGCACCGCTTCGGGCACCCGCCCGACTAGGCTCAGCCCACGCTGCGCATCGCGGCGCAGCTCGGTGGCTGAAATCGCAGGCAGATCCGCTGCCACATAGAGCCAGTGGCCGGGCGAATGCGCCGCCGCTCCCTGCTCGGATACCGGCCGCTCCGGCAGCGCGCGCCAGCCGGCATGGCCGCATACTGTATCCAGATCCGCGCCGCGGCGAGCGAATACTGCCACATTGCACAGATCGCGGTGGACCGGATATTCGCGCCAGCCCGGCAAGCCCTGCCAGGCATCCGCGCCGAGCATCAGCCACGGCGTCGTATCCGGCTGCTCGCGCCGGAACCGGCGTAGCGTCTCAATCGCCGGCGTCGGCCGGCCCTCCCGGATCTCCCAGTCGACAACCTCCACCTGCGCATCCTCGGCAAACACCCGCTGCAGCCATGCCAGCCGCGTCTCCGCATCGGCCCGGCCCGACAGTTGCCGGTGTACCGGCAGGGCCGGAATCACATAGATCCGCCGCAGCCCGATCGCCACCCCGGCCCGGACCAGCGCCACATGTCCGAGATGCGGCGGATCGAATGAGCCGCCGAACAGACCGACAGCAGGCCTGCTCGCGCTCAGGCGCATCCCGTCATCCTTACCATTCACAAGCATCGGCAAAAGTTGGCCTGATTGCAGCCCGATAGCAAGGCACGGCGCGCGCCAAACCTGCAATATCTGCGGCATTGACGCGGGGAGGTCCACCTTCTAGCAATGGGCCATGATCCGGTCGCTGAGTACAACCGGCACAAAGTTACTCGGCTTTGTGATTATCGGACTGCTGCTGTTAGAGGTGGCCCCGGAAAGTTGGACAGTGCGATAAGTGGATTTCTTGCCTAAGCTGTTAGGGCCCGTTAACATTAATTGAAATATGTATAATTGTTTCATGCGGTTAACACGTTCTCAAT
>CAYSMR010000171.1:0-4464 GCA_964432195.1 uncultured Zetaproteobacteria bacterium
TAAGCGCTTGAATATCTTGCCCATGCAGGCTTTTCTGACCTTTCATCAGTTTAAACGGCGAAGCGGTGCGCCCATCTAGGCGCACGCGGATCGCGGCCACAGGCCGCCCTGGGGGCCTCCAGTCACGGACTGGAGGATGACCAGGATGGGCGCGGTCGCCCGAAACAGCAAGCAATGGGGTGGCACCCGGCGCGAGCTGTTGGGGTAGAGCAGACCGTGTAAAGCCCGCGAGGGCGACCCTTGGCGGTATGGTGAGGAGACGAACCGGCGTTCTAAAGTCGGGTGACGGGTTCCGAGTAGGGCTAGCTGTGACACTTCGCGGCCCGAAAGGCATTTCCAGGAGCGAGAGGCTCCGACCTTTCATCCGGCACAGTCGGCACCTAACCCGCCTCAACGTCTGCGTGTGCTGAAGTTGGGGATCAGATCGGCAGTTTCCGGGGGTGGCAGCCCGGACAACCAGCGGCGACGCTGGCTCGTGCTGACGGTCTGACGGAGGCTCCGTAGTAGTGAACAGGTGAACCCGACCCGAACAGGGCGGGCAGGGGCAAGGGGACTGGCAATCCTCAAGCGCCGTAAGCGTAAGCCTGGGCCTGCCTCGGCAGGATCACGAAGGGAGCTAGGACAGTGTCAAAGCGTGTGTGTATCCCGCGAGCTGCGTAAGCTCGCAGCAACTCCGGGGCGGCCAAAGTGGCCGCCCTTTTTTTGTTTGCCCGCCCGCCTGCCTTTGAGCCTCGGGGGGAGCGCGAGGGGGGAACGCCCTCGCGGATATGTGAACCGGAGCGCGGGCACGAAAAAAGCCCGCCTGCCTCGTCGCCTCGCAAGAGGCGGCGGCGAGGCAGCGGGCGCAGGCCCGCGCGGAGCTAGGCCGGAGCCTGGCCGCAGGCCGCAGGCCGCAGCGAAGCGGAGGCCAAGGCCTGCACGCCAAGGCGCAGGCCAGCCCCGAAGGGGCGAATCATGGGAGGGCGAAGCCCGACCCAAGCGGCCCGAGGCGAGCCGCGAGCGGAGCGAGCGGCGAGGGCTGGCGAGCGCCGTTAGGCGCTCGGGCGAGGCCGCGCCTGCGCGTTGTCCACAGGACGGCGCGCCCTACTACAGGTTTTAGAGAACTACTGGGACATATAGGAGGGGCGCGCGAAGCGTTGCCTCGCAACGCCTCACGGGGGGGGGGCGGTAGCGTTTATGCGTAAAAGCGGTAGCGTTAATGCGTAAATCGGCCCGAAAAGCGGTAGCGTTTATGCGTGGATAACTTCGATTATCCACAGCCGATTGTGGAGAAAACCATTATGCCACAAGGAAAACGGGCACTTCCGCGATGCTTACTTTTTGGGCCGGATGGCGGGCCTGCTGGGGGCCAGAATCAGCCCGGCCTTGTCCTCCTGAACCCGCGCGTCCGGCAAGATGCACTGCACCTTGCGCATGGCCGACAGGAACTGCTTTTTGAAATTCCGGCGTCCTTGCGCCGTGTCCATCGGATACCCCGCGCCGAACTGCGCCTGCAAGCCTTCCCACGGGATGCAGACGGGCTTGCGGACGCGATACAAGCGCCAGTTGAGCCATGCGTAGATGTCCAGAGCCATCGGGCTGCGCTTGAGCGCCCGGAGGGCGCGGATGTCGAGCGGCACAGGGTGCTCGATAATCTCGCGGAAAAAGTCCTCGGAGAGGGTCAGTGTGCTGGGGAATAGCGACCGCTGGCCGGGTTGTCTGTCGCTCCACCAAAGGTTGTATTTGCTGGCAATCAGGGTGTTCGCGCCGGCGTCGCGCTCGTCATCGCTGTAGGCGATGCTGAACGCGCACCCGAACAGGCGTTGCATCTGGTCGCGCAGCCGCGTGATGCTGCCCCATCTGCCGCCGGTCGGCACAAGACCAAGCTCGGCCATCCATGCACTCAAGCTGTCGCCAAGCACCAACTCACGCGATTGCGTGCGGGTCGCCTCTGTACAAATCCACGCGAGCACCAGCCGCGGCAGGCTGCCGTAAGGAATGCCCAAACCTTCCCGCAAGGCGGTGATGGTCAGGGTGTAGTCCCCGTTCCGGCGCTCGAACTGCTGCGTCTTGGGGTTGGAATGCGGCAGGGTTGCCATCACCAGCGCCCGCGCCAGGTATCCAAGCTCCCCGGCATCCTTGGCATCTTCGTCCAGGATGAATAAGGCCGTTTCTACGAACTGGGTCTTGCTGCTCATTTCCTCCGCTCCTGCTGGGCGCGAAACGCCGCTTCCTCGGCTGTCTCGAACCAAGGACACCCTACCAAATCCAAGGGATGTGGCACCGCGCGGCGCAGGTAGGTGCAATGCACCTTGCACCATCGGCCTGCATTATCCATCCAGAACTCTCTATCGCGCTCCCATTTTCGCCGCTCGTCTCTGTTAATAATATCGCCCGGATTCCAAACCATCACTTGGTGGCTGGCGCACATCAAGCACATCGGTTCATTCCTCATAAAACCACCTCATCACCTTTTTGACCTCGCGCCGCACCCTCGATGCCGACACCTCGCGCCCCTGTTGCTTGGCCTCCTTCAGCTCGGACAGGATGTTTTGCAGGTGCAGCCTCGCATCGGCTGCGAAATCGCGCCATTTTTGCAGCTCCCGGTTTTTCTCGGCGCAGGCCTCGGAGAGCTGGTCGGCTCGGGCGCCTTGCTCGTCGGCCTCATGCCGCACATCCACAAGCATGGCCTCCAGCTCCTCGATGCGCTTGGCAAGCCGTTCGATCTCGCGCTTGTGCCCGAAGATCAAGCTAGCCTCCACGGGCTGAACATCGCCCGCCATTGCGTGTAGGTGCAGCCGTCCGCCTCGGCAAAGGGGTTCGGTTTGGGCATAACCAGCTTGCCGGTAAAGGTGGGGCGGCATCCCGCCCATTTCAGCTTGCGATCATTGGCTTGCAGGTGCTGGCGGAACATCCGGCCTAGCCGCCTGTCCAGCTCGTAGAGCTGCCGCCCGCATCCGGTCGCGTGCTCGCACCTGGTGCGGATGCGCTTGGCAAGGTCGTTCATCCGCATGGCCCGGTAGGTGGTGTTGCCCTTGCTTGTGAGGATGGCCTTGGCCTCGGCTCGCCAGTCGCCAAGCTGGGCGTTGGAAATCCGGATGTCCCACCCCTTGCCGTCCACCCAACGAAGCCAGAAATCCAGCCACTCGACCGGCTCGCCGTCGCGCACGTCGCGCCAGCCGCCCGGCACCTCGTGCCGCTTGGCGGCGTAGCGATCACCGAACATCCACACCTCGTCATGGATGCGGAGATAGGACACGGTGCCGTGCTTGGCCGCTGCTCGCATCTTGGCCCGCTGGCTGGGGTAGGCCGTGAACCGCACGCGCTCGTTCCAGGTCGCGTCCACATCGGCCAGCGCCCAGGGCATGAGCACCAGCCGCGCCAACTCGCCGCGCCGATGGTCGGCTTGTGCAAGGTCGGCCATCAGCTCGACCGCATCGCGCAAGGCTTGTGCATCAGCCTCGCGCAACCCCGCGAACCGTTGTGCATTGGCAAGCGCACGGTCGGCGCTTGCCGATTCCGAAACCCGGAATCGCGCAAGGTAGAGCTGCCGGGTGTGCTCGCTGCACGCCCGGCGCATCCAGCTCAAGACGGTGGCATGCCACCAGTCCGGGCGGAGTGTGCCGGGCAGCTTGTATTGCAGCGGGAACAGCGCGAAGGCGGCGCGGTATATCTCGGCCACCTGCTCAAGCTGGATGGTCAGACCGCGACGGGCGGCGGTCGGGAAGTAGAAGCGCGCAAGGTCGGCGGCGGCCTGGCTCCAGGTGTCCCGATCCAGCAGCTCGGCCACGGTGATGCGCCGGCCTCGGATCAGCCGGGCCTGGCCTTGCCGCACTCGGTAAGCCACGGACTCCGGGCCGTTCAGGGTGCTACGCTCGCCGCTCATGGCGGCGAGCATGCACTAAAAAGCAAGATGTCGCAAGGCATCTTGCCTAAATATAAGGAAGTGGATTATGAAAACGAAAAATTGCCAGCCCCGGCGGGGCTGGCTTAGCTTCGCAGCATCATCGCGTTGCTGATGATGCTGCTGCGGCCATGAAGCGATTACCTGCGAATCGTGGAGTCGTAAAGCAGGGGCCAAGCGTGGGGCCTAAAACGACGAAGGAGGAAACAAGCGAGCAACCACGCAGCACAAAAAGCCAAAGCCCGGCCATTATCCCACCGGCGGCGGCATACAAAGGAGGATTCAGCGGGATAGCACAAAACACGCTTTGACACTGGTCGGCGTGGTCACGATCTGGGGCGCCAACCCCTGAACAGCGATTGCCAGTCGCTGCCGAGACCGCCAATCTCGGGCAAGGATCGCGGCCATGTCGTTTACTGGAGAGCCGGATGCTACGGAAACGGGCACGTCCGGTTTGGGGACAGGGGCGCATGGCAACATGCCCTCTAGTCCACGAGGCGCTAGAATCGCCGCTAGCGCGTTTTTGAACGGCGAAGCGGTGCGCCCATCTAGGCGCACGCGGATCGCGGCCACAGGCCGCC
>CAYSMR010000172.1:0-4463 GCA_964432195.1 uncultured Zetaproteobacteria bacterium
TTGCGAATTCAGGCCTCCTTTCTTCCTGCTAATTTCTTAACCGGACAGCAGTGCTAACATATATAGTTTGTATGAGGACTTTCAGTTGCGTTTGACGAATATGAGGACTTTCAGTTGCGTTTGACGAAATGTACTCTTAGCATTTTGATTTGCGATGGAGAGGTTATCCCGCAATAGCACCCGGCGTTTGTATAATGCATGCAAGGGACTTTGATGTCCGAATTCCAACAGATGTTTGGATGATGTTTACGGGCTTGCACCCAATCAGGGAGGTGAGATGGCGACCAAGCAGGATAGAATCAATGCGATCTTAAATGAGCTGAAACTGGCAACATCCGACATCCAGGGACTGGCTGTGATTAGCCCTGATGGAATGATGATTGCTGATCACCTTGGAGGTGATCAGGGCGATGCAGCAGCCGCAATGGGGGCTGCTTTGGGAAGTCTGGCGAAACGTGTAACAGATACGTTGAATGTAGGCGACTTTCAGGAAGTAAACATTCGCGGAGCAAAGGCGGGCATTTTATTGTTTGATATTGAACATCGCGCATCACTAATTGTGACCGTTTCAGAATGGGCAAACTTGGGGCTGGTGTTTTTGGAAGCTCGACAGGCTCAAAACCAATTGGCCCAACTCATATAATACAACTAACAAGGGTTTTATAAATGTCAGATATTACCAAGCAGAACTTTGATAAAGCGAAAGCCTTTTCTCGTTTTGAAGAGCTATATGCGCCGATTTTACCCGGGCTGAAAAACGCCATCATGGAGCATCAGGCTGAAATAACGGATGCCTTTTATGATGAACTTTCCAAGGATGATGTCGCAGCAAAGACTATTGCCGGGCGAGTGGATCAATTGAAAGCTTCGCATAAGGCATGGATAGAAGAGTTGTTTGATGGCGATTATGGCGATGCTTATTTTGAACGGCGCTATAAGATTGGAGAAGTTCACGTCAAAGCGAAAATCGAGCCATACTATGTTGAAGTCGTTACATCATTTTTGCGCAGGGCTTTTGCAGAAAAGCTGGCCCCCGAAGGAAGTCAGGCTGTTCAGGCGGCATTGGCCATATTGGATCTGGATGCGATGATTATTATCGGCGCATATCATGAGGATCGAATGCGACGTATGTCCGAGGTGACAGGGATGAACCGCAATTTGCTCGAGAACCTGATGAGTTTTGGATGATCCCGTTTTGCTATGGATGATGTTTTACGCGCATGAGTAGCCAATGTTGAAGGAGGCCTGGCTGTTGCAGTCGTTGATTTGGAAAACGGTCTGGTAGTCGGGGCATATCCTTACCTCACTCATCCTATATCGATGCCGTGGGCGCGGCTGCAGTTGATTTATTCCGTGGAAAAATAATCACTGCCGTTGAATCCATGATGGCCGCTTAGTGTGGAACTGATTTAAAATATTATATCAGGGAAATTCAGATGACCACGGACGAAATTTATGGCCATTATCCCAGACCGCCCTGATTGCCTGTACCACGATCAGCCTTGGGTCTGGCCGGATGGGCGGAAGGGATACAAGAAAAGCAACTGCTGCTTTGCGTCCATGAAACCTGTTTCGGGGCAAGTTAGTCAGGGTGGTGCTATTATAAAGGCATCCTGCCGGTCACCTGTCGGCGGCATAGCCGTCTTATATCTATCCTGATGAATACAGGCCGTCCATAGCCCCTAGGGAAACACTGACAATCAGCGTTTCCCTAGGGGTTTCGTTTCGATGACAGGTTTTGATTACTTCTTTTTTTGATATGTTATGAGTTTCATGGCCGAGCATGGCGTGTCAGTAAATAGCAGGGGTAGAAGATGTGGAAGCAAAAAACGGTAACGATTCGTGCGAAGGGGCGCGGCTTTCATCTGGTGACGCGGGAGCTGGTCGAACAGCTGCCCGAGCTGGCCGTATTCCGAATCGGGCTGGTCCACCTGTTTATCCAGCACACCAGCGCCAGTCTGACGATCAATGAAAATGCCGACCCGGGTGTGCGCCGCGATATGGAGGCGCACTTCAACCACTTTGTGCCGGAAAACCAGCCCTATTATGCGCATACGCTGGAGGGGCCGGACGATATGCCGGCCCATATCAAGGCGAGCACACTGGGCAGCAGTCTGAGCATCCCGATCCGCGACGGAGAGCTGGCGCTGGGCGTTTGGCAGGGGATCTATCTGGGCGAGCACCGCGATCATGGCGGGGATCGTCGAATCATCGTGACGCTGCACGGCGAATAGTCGTGAAGGTCGCGGTCTATATCTCGGGCCACGGCTTCGGCCATCTGGCCCAGATCGCGCCGGTGCTTGAACGACTGTATACCCGCAACTCCGGTTGCCGGCTGTTGATCCGCTGCGCGCTGCCGGCCGCGGAGATCCGGGCGCGGTTGCGCTGCGATGTCGAATTCGAGCTCGATACGCGTCCGGTCGATGTCGGCGTTGTGCAGCGCAATGCGATCGAGGAGGACCGCGGGGCATCGGTTCGGCGCATGCGTGACTGGGTCGGGCGGATTTATGCGCTGGTCGATGCGGAGATCGCATGCCTGCGACGTTTCAGGGCCGATCTGGTGCTGTCGAATATCTCGCCACTGGCCTTTCCGGCTACCGCAGCCATCGGCGTGCCGGCAATCGGGCTGGCGACACTGGATTGGCATACGATCTATTCGCACTGGCTGGCGCCGGATGATCCGGTGATCCGGGCATTGGCCCGCGCCTATCGCGATTGCGATCTGCTGCTGACGCCGCCGATGGCGATGCGCATGCCGGTGTTCAAGGCGCAGCACCGGATTGGCCTGATTGCCGCGCATCCGGATCGGGCGACTGATCTGCTGGTCGGTTCGCTGGTTGGTCCATTGGAGGAGGGGAACGGCCGCAAACGGGCGCTGGTGCTGTTCGGCGGCTGCGACCATCCGCCGTATGATATGCAGGCGTTGGCCGCGATGGATCAGTGGCTGCTCCTGATTCCAGATGCCGGCGGGGATAAACCTGAGAATGTGATCCCTGTTGCGTTCAGTGCGTATCTGCGCCCGGTCGATCTGATGCCGTATGTCGATGTCGTGCTCTGTAAGCCCGGCTACGGCGTGCTCTCCGAATGCTGGCGTACAGCCACGCCGATCGCGTGGGTCGAACGCCCCGATTTTCCCGAGTTTCCGATGCTGAGAGGCTGGCTTGCGCAGCAGCTGCCGGCGGCCGGTATGACGCGTGGCGAATTTCGCAGCGGCCGCTGGCTGCCGGCGCTGCGCTCTGCACTGGCTTGTGAACGACGTTTCTCGCCGCTGTCGGACGACGGCGCCAATCAGGCTGCTGCGATCATTGCAGCGTATCTGCAGCTCTGACAGCGACCGGACGGGGGAAAATTTACGACTGTAGCAATCGCCGCGATCGGTCTATAATAGGTTTATGAAACAGTTGCGCATGTTGATCTACTGTTGCCTATTGTCGCTCGGCGGGGTTGTGTTGTTTGCCGCGCCGCTGCTGGCCTGCGGGGATCAGGGAGTCGCTGCGCAGGCGGCGGCTTCCGGGACTGCCGATATCAAGCAGCCGGCGGCGCGCGCGCCCCGCGCAGCCAAATCACACACAAAAGCGAAACCGGTCGCAGTCGATCAGCAGGGCGGTCAGCGTGAGGGGCAGGGAGAGAAGCAGCCTGCCCCGAGCCAGGCGCAGCAGGCGATTCAGCTGGCGGTCGATTTCGAGACGCTGAAAACGCGGCTGAAACATACCGATGCGATCGGCTTTTTTACCAAGATCGCGATCCGTAACGATATCATCGACCTGCTGGACGAGATCAGGCGCTATCGCACACAACGCACGCTGCAGGCGCATATCAGCCAGATTCGGGCCAGTTTTGACGGCCTGCTGCTGAAGATCGTCGCGCTGCTGGAGGATGATCCCGAACTCTCCCGTGATCTCTATGTCGGACGGGAGTCGATCTGGAAGAGTTTGCTGGAGGTGAAGGCATGAAACGGATAATGATTGTAGCACTGTTATTGATGACGGCATCGCTGATGATTGCACCGACTGCCTATGCGGTTTCGACGGCCGAGGATATTGCCATCGCGATCATGCTCAAGGGATATGAGTGCGGTGGCAGGCAGGTGACCGATATCCGGGAGCAGAAGGATGGGCGAGGCGGCACGATCACTCGCGCAACCTGTCCGAACGGCATCCGTTACGAGATTGTCGTCACGCCTGAAGGGCGCATGCATGTGCGCAGGGTGAATTGACTCCCGGTAAGCCTCCTGTGCTGCTGTTGTTGATGGCCGGGCTTTGCCCGGCCATTTTTTATTTGTCTGATCTGTTTGGCCTGTGAATTGCTATCTGAGGTGGAAGAGATTTTCACCCAATGGAGGGCGGCAATGGCAGAGCAGGTAGAGGTGGACCCGTTTGATTGGACAGTAAATCCGATTTCTTAAGGGTTCCTGCCGGCTCCTGCTCATGCTGCAATTGACAGCGCGTGCAGGCTTTCGAAGT
>CAYSMR010000173.1:0-4439 GCA_964432195.1 uncultured Zetaproteobacteria bacterium
GTAAGACGGAATAATCCGTCAGTTTAACCGTTTACACAAAATTCAGGACACCCTCCGCCAGAACCTTGTAGATCGTCGGGCGGGATACCCGGTAGTGTTCAGCAAGAGCCGTGACCTTCCAATAGCCCGTCTGCCACAAACGCCATATCTCCTGTCGATCAAACGGCGTTAACCTGATCCTCTTGTGCATCACCATGTCTACAGAAACTCCTCATTTCAAAAATTCTGTAAACAACGCGATCAATTCCTACAAATAAGGGGTTGCAGTAACGCGCCCCTTTTTCTTTGTCAAACAGTCAATGGCGCAATCAATGCAGGCAACACTTGGCGCATCGAGCGCCTTTAACAAGCCATGCCCTTTTTGCCGGTGTCCGCCCTACTCCGTGCGCCGCGGCGAACGGGCAAACCGGGACAAAGACAACAGAACGCTTGTGCTGGAATCGCACCGCCGAATCGGCAAGTATTGTTGCACTTTTTATCGCAACAGACGCAGGGAGCAGAGATGAATGATCAGCAGAAGCAGAAATGGCAGCCGGGCAAACGCGACCTGCTGTTTCTTGCCATCGTCGCCGCAGTCGTACTGGCGCTGGTGCTCGGTTCGAGCGAGCGCAAGACCAAGCTGGTGCCGAATGACGAAACGCACCGCAACGCCACCAGCCGCGCCGCCTGCATGAGCTGCCACGGCCAGGACGGCATCCGGCCGCAGCCGCAGGGGCACACGCTGGCGAACCAGTGCTTCCAGTGCCATCAGCAGCCGGCCGGATGGAAAGGCGCAACGCGTTGAAGCGGATCGGCATCAGCGTCAAGCCCAACGACGAGCGCGCCTGCGCGCTGTTCGGCGAACTGCAAAGCTGGCTGCGCGCACGCGGCCGCAGCGTGTTTGTCGACTGCAACCTGTGCAATATCGTCGATGTATCGCCGCAGTGCGAGCAGCTCGATAGCGCCGAGCTGGCCACCACGGTTGATCTGATGATCGTGCTCGGCGGCGACGGCACGCTGCTGCATGTCGCGCGCCATTTTATCGCATCCGACACGCCGATTCTCGGCATCAATCTCGGCCGCCTCGGCTTTCTGACCGATACGCCGGTCGGCAATATGTTCGAGGTCGTCGAGGATATTCTGCTCGGCAACCTGAAAACAATCCGTCACTTCACGCTGCATGCCGAGGTCTGGCGCGGTAATCAGAAGCTGGCCGAGGGCAATGCGATGAACGATGTCGTGCTCGAACGCAGCGCCGTGCCGCGCATGATCGGCTTTGAAATGGCCGTGCAGGGACAGTTCGTGTTCCGCATGCGCGGCGATGCGCTGATTCTGGCGACGCCGGCCGGCTCCACTGCGTATGCCCTGTCGGCCGGCGGTCCGATCGTGCATCCGGCCGTCGGCGCGATCAGCGTCGTGCCGGTCTGCCCGCATACCCTCTCCAACCGGCCGATTGTGATCTCGGCCGATAATGCCGTCGAACTGAATCTGGTCGAATCCCGCCACGGTGCGGCGGTCAACCTGGACGGCGAGGAGCTGCTGCAGCTGCAACAGGGCGATCATGTGCACATCCGCAAGGGCGGCTCGGTGTCGCTGGTCTACCAGCCCGACCGCCACTATTTCGAGGTGCTCCGCAGCAAGCTGCACTGGGCCGGCCAGCTGGAGCAGCACCATACCGGCGCGGCGCCGGCCGATCAGCAATAGCAGCGCGCGCAAGCCACGATGCTGATATCCCTGACCGTCAAACAGTTCGCGCTGATCGAACATGTGCACCTGGAGCTGAATGCCGGCATGACCGCCTTCACCGGTGA
Source organism: uncultured Zetaproteobacteria bacterium (assembly GCA_964432195.1). Classification (GTDB taxonomy): domain Bacteria; phylum Pseudomonadota; class Zetaproteobacteria; order Mariprofundales; family Mariprofundaceae; genus Mariprofundus. Next base: position 1,791 of record CAYSMR010000173.1, read on the forward strand.
AACCGGCGCCGGCAAATCGATGCTGGGCGACGCGCTCGGCGCCGTCTTCGGCGCGCGCGCCAGCGCCGGACTGGTCCGCCACGGCGCGGACAAGGCCGAGGTGACGGCGCTCTGGCACGGGGATGACGAACGCATCCACGCGCTGCTGGAGAGCAGCGATATCGATATCGACGACGATCTGATCCTGCGCCGCGTCATCACCGCCGAAGGGCGTTCGCGCAGCTATATCAACGGCGTGCCGGTCAATCTGAAGATGCTGCGGCAAATCGGCGATATCTGCCTCGATATGCACGGCCAGCATGAACATCAGTCGCTGATGCAGCCCGCCGTACAGCGCCAGCTGCTCGATGCGCTGGTGCCGGCCGAACTGCTGAGCGATTGCGCCGATGCCTACAAGCAGTGGCGGCAATATCGCGCCCGCCTGCAGGCGCTACATGCCGAGCGCAGCGAAACCGCGCAGCAGGCTGACTGGATGCGCGGGGAGCTGGCCCGGCTCGATGAACTGGAGATCGAACCCGGTCTGCCCGAATCGCTGCAGCGCGAGGTCGATGCCGGCCGCCATCACGCCCGCATCCAGCAGGCCGCGGCCGAAGCGATGATGTGGCTGGATGAGGGCGAGCCGTCGGTGCGTTCGCTGATCGCCCATGCCGGCCGCGCGCTGGCCGATGCGGCTGATGTCCACGACGGCCTGCAACGCAGCCTGGTGCTGATCGAGCAGATCGATGCGCTGCTCGGCGAAGCAACGCCGGAGCTGCGCGATGCGCTCGACCGCAGCTTCGACGAAGCCGCGCTGAACCGGGCTGAACAGCGTCTGCTTAGCCTGCATGAAGCGATGCGCCGGCACGATTGCGCCGATGAAAATGCACTGCTGACGCTGATGGAGCGCTGGCGCGAACAGCTGACCACGCTGGATACGGCCGGCTGGGATGAGGCGAGCCTGCAGCAGACGCTGGATCAGGCTGCCGGGCGCTACCGGGATTGCGCCGAGGCGCTCAGCCGCGCCCGCGCGCAGGCGGCCGATGCGCTCGTGGCGCAGCTGCGTCCGTTTCTCGACAAGCTGGCGCTGGGCGGCATGCAGGTGAAATTCGCCGTCGATGCGCATCCAGACGAGGCCGGCTGGAGCGCATCGGGCTGGGATAACATCGTCATCCATATCATGTCCAATCCGGGCGAGCCATGGCGCGAACTGGCCGCGGTCGCCTCCGGCGGCGAGCTCTCCCGGCTGGTGCTGGCCTTCAAGGGCTGCGGCGCAATGCGCGATATGCCGGCGCTGGCGGTATTCGACGAGGTCGACACCGGCATCGGCGGCGAGACCGCCTGGTGCGTCGGCGAGATGCTGGCGCGCATGGGCCGCGATCGGCAGGTGCTGGTTATTTCACATCTGCCGCAGGTCGCCGCGTGCGCCGATCAGCAGGTCGTGATCAGCAAATCGACGCGCGACGGACGCACGCTGACGGCGCTGGAAAGCGTCGAAGCCGACGCGCGCCGCGCCGAAATCGCCCGCATGCTGGGCAGCGGCGCCGGCGATCAGTCGCTGGAGCATGCCGCCGCGATGCTCGAGCACGGCCGCAGCGTGGCGACCGACGCATGAGCGGCGCGGTTACCGTACGTCCGGCCACCGTTGACGATGTCGAAGCGATCTACCGGCTGTTGCTCCCCTACGCCGAACAGGAGATCATCCTGCTGCGCGATCGCGACAATATCTTCCAGCATCTGCAGGAGTTTCTGGTCGCCGAGTATGACGGCGTCGTGGCCGGCGCGGTCTGCGCCCATATCTATGCCGAGAATCTGGCCGAGGTGCGCTCGCTGGCCGTCGATCCCGCCTGCCAGCAGCACGGCATCGGCCGCCGCCTAGTCGCAGCCTGCGAAGCGTGGCTGAGCGGGCTCGGCGTCAGCAAGGTATTCGCGCTGACCTATGTCACCGATTTCTTTATCCGGCAGGGCTACAGCGTCGTCTCCAAAGAGAGCCTGCCGCACAAGATCTGGACCGTATGCGTGCACTGCTCGCGCTTCTCCCACTGCGATGAGGTCGCCGTTGAAAAACGGCTCGATCCGGTCCACCACTGAACCGGAATCAGCCGGCGTAGAACAGCGGATAACGGAAGCGTGGCGCAGCCGCATGCTCATCGCGCAGTCGCCCGGCCGCGGCCGGCAGCATCGTCTGACGTCCGTATTTCCGGTTGATCGCATTCACGGCCAGCATCAGCTGCCCCTGCCGCCGATCCTCCGCCATCACCCCGAACAGATCATCGCCACCTTCGCCGTCGCGGCTGATATCGAGCGCCACGACGCCGCAGCCGCGATAACGCTCCCCTGCCCTGAACAGCTCGTCGAAGCCGCCCTTCGCCGCATCCATAATCCGTTTCAGACTGTTGGTCGGCAGGCCCAGCGGCAGCGTCACGGCGCTGCGTTCGAAACTCGCCCGCGTCAGAAACAGGGAGAGGCGGCGGGTCAACAGTCGCCTGGCCACCAGATCGGCCACCAGCCGCATCACATGGCGACTCAGATGCGCCGCCAACAGGCCCCGCTCCGCCGTGACCCGGCCGATCGAGGCGGTGCGGGCCACGCTCTTCGGCAGCGCCGGCTGCAGCTGCAGCGGCCAGACCGTCCGCCCCGACAACTCGTATTTGATCTGCACGCCCTGCCGAC
>CAYSMR010000174.1:0-4381 GCA_964432195.1 uncultured Zetaproteobacteria bacterium
ACTACAGAAACTCCTCATCTCAGAAATTCTGTAAACAACGCGTGCAATTCCGACAACTACAGACGGTGGCATGAAGATCTTTGAGATCAATCCGCGCTACGCGTGGCGGGGGGCATTGGCGCGCTTTCTGCCAGCCATGCTAAAAGCGTACAGCGGGAGCCTGAAGCTCCGCTAAACCGGCTCCAACTGGCCGATCACACTGAACAAGCCATGCAGCAGCGCAGCCCCCCCCCAAATTCATCCGATCCAGAATCTCGATTGCTGCGCTGATCACGCCGAGCTACGCGCCCGACTTTGCTGCCACAGTCGTAGATTTGAGTATGAACGGTATTCTGCTGCGCAGCGAACAACAACTTGAGCCGGGTAGCAAATGCAGCGTCATGATACTGCTCGGCCATTACCTGCATGCGTTGCCGATCAGCGCGGAGGGCGTCGTCATCCGCTCACAGGATGGCCTACTGGCTATCTGCTTTGATGCCATCGGCATCGAAGCATCCGAAGAGTTCCAGAGCATGATTCTGTTTCATTCAGAACGGCCCGAACAGTGCCTGCAGGGGTTCAGGCAGGCCGGCCCAAACTAGCCGCGATGCAGAAACGGTTTCGGATTAATCAGCCGGCCGTTATGGCGCACCTCATAATGCAGATGCGGTCCGGTGGAGTGACCGGTTGATCCGATCCGTCCCAGCTGCTGCCTGCTGACAACGACATCACCGACACTGACTGCAAGCGCAGACATATGGGCATAGCGGGTGCGATAACCATGTCCGTGATCGACATCGACGACATAACCGAAATCATCCATCTTGCCGGCAAAGGTGACAACGCCGCGGCTGGCTGCCAGTACCGGCGCGCCGAAGTGATTGGCGATATCAACACCGCGGTGTCTGGCCGGAGCACCGGAAAACGGATCGATGCGCGGGCCGAAACCGGAGCTGATCCACCCCCCCTTCGTCGGCCAGGCATAGGGCCTAGAGTGGTCAGCAGTCTGCTTTCTGCCCAGCATAAAATCGACCGCCGCCAGCTGTGCATCCAACTGCTTCAGGCGCGCATCCATTGCATCGACGCCGCCGCCGAGGCCTGCATCAATATCTGCACTCGCTGATGCGCCCTGACGCAATCCGCCAAAGGCCGGCGCAACGCCGAAATCAAATTCCGACTTGTCCAGCGCTGCCACATCGACCAGCCGCGCCCCCAGCGCATCCAGCCGGGCCATGCGCGCCTGCATCTGACCGAGTGTACGCGCATAGACGGCCAGTTTCTCCCGCTCCGTCTGCAGCTGCGCAGTCAGTGCCAGCAGACGATGATCCCGCTGCTCACGCAGCTGCTGCAACTCACGATTACTCTGGTTCAGCATCGCGACCAGCGCCTCGCTCTGATAAAAGGCGCCGACGCCCCAAATCCCGAATCCGCTCAATACCCCCAGAAACAGCGACCAGCCCAGCAACATATTGCGACTGACAACCAGCCCGAACAGCCCTCCGCTTGAGGACACCGACATCAACATCTGTTTTTTCATTCGCTCCGACAAGCCTCCATGGCAACCTAAAACGGCAATCTTCAACACATCCTCCGCATCTGCCGTGACGATGATCACAATCCTGTCAGCCGATGCTGACCATTGCGTTCATTGACGGCCGGCAACAAGCTTTTATGCTTGCGCCATGTTACCAGCCCCTTCAGATACGGACGGAATCTCTGTACATCGTCATTGCATGCAGCAGCTGCTTGGCGATGCCATTTCCGGTCAGGCGGACGAGCAAGAGCGCTGCCAAGGGCTGCTGGCAGGGCGCAATATGATAGAAAAACGTTATGCTGTCACGTCATCCACCGATCCCGCTCCGGATGCGCTCGCCCCGTTCTTCCGCGGCAGCACGCTGACCGGCGTCTATCTGTCGACCGACACGCGCACCGTGATCGACCCGGACGGCGTCGAACGACTGAGCGCGCTGGCCCGGCAATGCAGCGGCCAAATGCCCGACTGTTACCTGCTGCTTGAGATCGGACACAAGGGGCGCGTCGATGCGCGTCTGTTCGCCGACCCCGCCTTCACCCGGCCGCTGCCACTACAGATGCGGGAAGACGGCGACCTGTACCCGACTGCGGTAACTCGCTAGGTTTTCGCGATGCGCATCTGCCATATCGGACTGAATCATAAAACCGCGCCCGTTGAACTGCGCGAGCGGCTGGCCGTCCATGAGGACGAGATCAGTGATATCCTGCAACAGAGCATTGAAAGCCCGGCTATCCGCGAGGCTGCGCTGCTCTCCACCTGCAATCGTGTTGAAATGACCGTGGTCACTCACGATCCGGATGCTGCCATTGCCGCCGTACACGGCTGGTTCGCCGACAAGGCCGGCATGGATATCGAGGAAGTGTGCGAACATCTCTACTCCTATACAACCGACCGAGCCATCAAACACCTGTTCTCGGTGGCTGCCGGCCTGGACTCTCTCGTGCTCGGAGAGCCGCAGATTCTCGGCCAGGTGAAAGCATCCTATGAGCATGCGCTCTCAGCCGGTACGGCAGGCCATGTGCTGCACAGGCTCTATCAATCCACATTCGCGGCGGCCAAACGGGCGCGCAGCGAAACAGGCATCGGCAAACAGTCGGTCAATATCTCCTCCTGTGCCGTCGAACTGGCGCGCCATATCTTCGGCGACCTGGCCGGCAAGACGGTCCTGCTGATGGGCGCCGGCGAAATGGCCGAACTGGCCGCCCGCCACCTGCGCGGCAATGGCTGCACCGATATTCTGGTCGCCAACCGCACCCTGAAACGGGCCCAGAATCTGGCCCTCGAGTTCGAAGGTCATGCGCTGACCATGGATCAGCTGCCGGAATATCTGGATGCGGCCGACATCGTGCTCTCGAGCACCGGCGCCAGCACCTTCGTGCTGCTGCCCGATGCCGTCGAGCAGGCGATGCAGAAACGGCGCGGCAAACCGATGTTTCTGGTCGATATCGCCGTACCGCGCGATATCGATCCGCGTATCTCCAATATCGATGGCGCCTACCTCTATGATATCGACGACCTGCAGCAGGTCGTACAGGGCAATGTCGAACAGCGCGAACAGGAGGCCGAACTGGCTGTCCGCATCATCGATGAAGAGACCGCGCTGTTCCAGCGCTGGCTGAAATCACTCGAATCGGTACCGCTGATCCGCTCCATCCAGCAGCAGATGGAACTGCGCCGGCAGGAGGAGCTGAAAAAGGCACTGCGCTATATGAAGGATTTCGATGCGCCCCAGATCGAGGCCGTGGAACGTTTCAGCAAGGCGCTGATGAAACGCTATATGCACCCGACGCTGAGCACGCTGAAAAAGCTGCCGGATGATATGGAGGGCGATCTACTGATGGGCGCGGCGACGCGACTGTTCGATATCGATGAGACGCCGTCTGCAGGCAGCGCCGCATCCCGGCCAAAGGGGCATCATGAACAGTCGTCTGGATAATATTCTGCGGCGGCGTGAAGAGCTCACCGTCATGCTCGCCGACCCGGACATCACTGCCGACAATCAGCGCTACACCGCCCTCTCCCGCGAATTCTCCGACATCGAGCAGGTGGCCGAAGAGGCGGCGCGCTATCTGGAACTGCAGCAGCAGCTGCAGGACAATCGCGACATGGCTGCCGATCCGGAGTGCGATGCCGAACTGCGCGAACTGGCCGAATCCGAGATCCAGGAGCTGAAGCAGGCGCTGGCCGAGAGCGAAAGTCGGCTGAACCTGCTGCTGCTGCCCAAGGATCCGAATGACAATCGCGATGTCATTCTGGAGATCCGGGCCGGCACCGGCGGCGATGAAGCGGCGCTGTTCGCAGCGGACCTGTTCAGAATGTACAGCCGCTACAGCGAATCGCTCAGCTACGAGGTCGAGATCCTCTCGGCCAGCGATACCGGCATCGGCGGCTACAAGGAGATTGTCGCCCAGATCAGCGGCCAGGGCGTCTTCTCACGTTTCAAGTTCGAATCCGGAGTGCACCGCGTGCAGCGCGTGCCCGAAACCGAATCGGGCGGCCGCATTCACACCTCGGCCTGCACCGTCGCCGTGCTGCCGGTTGCCGAAGCGGTCGATGTGAACATCCGTAACGAGGATCTGCGCATCGATGTCTACCGCGCCTCCGGCGCCGGCGGCCAGCACGTCAACAAGACCGAATCGGCCGTGCGCATCACCCATATCCCCAGCGGCATTGTCGTCACCTGTCAGGACCAGGCCAGCCAGCACAAAAACAAGGCGCAGGCGATGAAGGTGCTGCAGGCCCGTCTGTTCGATCTGGAGCAGTCCACGGCCGATGCCGAACGGGCCGAGGCGCGCAAGGGCATGGTCGCATCCGGCGATCGTTCGTATCGCGTCGGCGCCGATTATGTCCCTCAGGTCCGCATCACTT
>CAYSMR010000175.1:0-4379 GCA_964432195.1 uncultured Zetaproteobacteria bacterium
ACTACAGAAACTCCTCATCTCAGAAATTCTGTAAACAACGCGTGCAATTCCTACATCTACACCCTTTGGGCGTGCTGGTGCACGTCCAAATCTACTGTCCTGTAGATTTGTGATGCGGTCCCGTCCATGGGGCTGCCCCCTACGGGCGCGCCGGCGCAGGTTCAAAATCCTCATGGTTTCTTAATGTAGATGCAGGCATGCTTCGCGGCCGGTAATTTCCGCAGGTATCTATCATGACCCCAACAATCGAACAATCGAACGAACAATATTCCACATTTGCAGAGCTGGGCTTGCCGTCCACGCTTGCGCAGGCAGTGCAGGAGGCCGGCTACGAAACGCCGTCGCCGATCCAGGCGCGCACGATTCCGCTGCTGCTGGAGGGCCGCGACGTGCTCGGTCAGGCCCAGACCGGCACCGGCAAGACGGCCGCATTCGCGCTGCCGCTGCTCGCCCGGATCGATCCGGATCAGCAATCGCCGCAGCTGCTAGTGCTGGCGCCGACGCGCGAGCTGGCGATTCAGGTCGCTGAAGCATTCAAGACCTATGCCCGTCATATGAAAGGCTTTCATGTGCTGCCGATCTACGGCGGCCAGAGCTACGATGTACAGCTGCGCCAGCTCAAGCGCGGCGTGCATGTCGTCGTCGGCACGCCCGGCCGCGTTATGGATCATATGCGTCGCAAGACGCTGAAGCTGGATCGCCTCAAGGCGCTGGTGCTCGATGAGGCCGACGAGATGCTGCGCATGGGCTTTCTTGACGATGTGCAGTGGATTCTGGAGCAGACGCCAGATCAGCGTCAGGTCGCGCTGTTTTCGGCGACGATGCCGCCGGTGATCCGCAAGATCGCCGAGCAGCACCTGAATAATCCCGAGCAGGTGACAATCAAGGTCAAGCAGCAGACGGCCGAAACGATCCGCCAGCGCTACTGGATGGTCAGCGGTCGCAACAAGCTCGATGCGCTGACCCGGATTCTCGAGGCCGAGGCATTCGACGGCGTGATTATCTTTGTGCGTACCAAGACGGCGACCGAGGAGCTGGCCAACAAGCTGGAGGCGCGCGGTTATGCGGCGGCGGCGTTGAACGGCGACATCGCCCAGAAGCAGCGCGAATCGATCGTCAAGCGGCTCAAGCAGGGGCATATCGATATTGTCGTCGCGACCGATGTCGCGGCGCGCGGCCTCGATGTGCAGCGCATTTCGCATGTGATCAACTACGATATCCCGCACGATACCGAATCCTATGTTCACCGTATCGGCCGCACCGGCCGCGCCGGCCGCGAGGGGGATGCGATCCTGTTCGTGTCGCCGCGCGAGAAGCGCATGCTCTATGCGATCGAGCGGGCGACCAAGAAACGGATCGACAAGTTCGATATGCCAACCACCGACGTGATCAACGACAAGCGCATCGCCGAATTCAAGCAGCGCATCACCGATACGCTGGAGGCGGGCGAGGATCTGGCCCTGTTCGCCGAAATCATCGAACAGTATCGCCAGGAGCACGACGTGCCGGCCAACGAGATCGCCGCAGCGCTGGCGAAAATGGTGCAGGGCGACAAGCCGCTGCTGCTCAAGGATCAGCCGCAGCTGCAGACGCGCGAGCGCAATCCGCGTTTCGATGCGCCGGAGGACAAGCGGCGCAGCACGCGCAATCCGGCTGCCAGTCAGTATGCCGATGACGAGATCCGGCCGCAGCGCGCGTGCGGACCGAAGCCGGAGCAGGGTATGCAGCGCTACCGGCTGGATGTCGGAGAGATGCACGGCGTCAAGGCGGGCAATATTGTCGGTGCGATCGCCAACGAACTCGGGCTGGAGAGCGAGTTTATCGGCCGCGTGCAGATTCAGGACGATCACAGCACGGTCGATCTGCCCGAAGGCATGCCCAGGGCGATATTCAACGATCTGAAACAGATTCAGGTCTGCGGCCGGCGGCTGAATGCATCGTTGATTGCCAGCGAGGCGACGCCGCCGCGTGAGAAGCGCAGGCAGTTCAGGCCGCGCGGCGGCGAGCGGCAGGGGTGCGCAGGCGGCGGCAGGAAGCCGCCGAGACGGCAGCGGAAGTAACTGCCTGCCGTCCGGTCATGACCGGACGGATCGGGGGCTGTATCCCGAATTGACCACTGTTCACGTCGCCGGTAATGAAATGATGACGGCGACGACCTATATTGCGTTTTGAACGTAAACAGGGGGAAAGAACTGCATGCATGCGACACTGCCACTACTGACGAGGAGCGATTTTCCGGCGATCCGGCGCGGCCGGCTGGAGACCCTGCAGGTCAATCTCGGCTACCTCTGTAATCAGACCTGCCTGCACTGCCATGTCAATGCAGGTCCGCGCCGCACCGAGATTATGAGCGCCGAGCATGTGCAGCTAGTGCTCGATTATCTGCGCATGCAGCGGATCGGAACGCTCGACCTGACCGGCGGCGCGCCGGAGATGAACCCGAATTTCCGCGATCTGGTGACAGAGGCGCGCGCGATGGGCGTGCGCGTGATCGACCGCTGCAACCTGACCATCCTCGAAGCGGAGGGGTATCAGGATATGGCCGCGTTTCTGGCCGGGCAGGGGGTGGAGATCGTCGCATCGTTACCCTGCTATCTGGGCGACAATGTCGATGCCCAGCGCGGCGAGGGGGTGTTCGACAGCAGCATCCGGGCCTTGCAGCAGCTGAACCGGCTCGGTTACGGCATCGACGATACCGGGCTGACGCTGACGCTGGTCTATAACCCGCAGGGGCCGGTATTGCCGCCGCCGCAGCAGGAGCTGGAGGCGGCCTACAAGCGCGAGCTGCATCTGCGTTACGGCATCAGTTTCAACCGGCTATTCACGATTACCAATATGCCGATCCAGCGTTTCGGCAGTACGCTGATTTCGCGCGGCGAGTTCGCCGGCTATATGCAGCTGCTCAAGGATGCCTACGCGGAGGAGAATCTGGCCGGCGTGATGTGCCGCAGCCTGGTCAGCGTGGACTGGCAGGGCTATGTCTACGATTGCGATTTCAACCAGATGCTGCAGCTGCCGATGCGCGAGCGGGATGGCGCGCGCAGCCACCTGTCCGATCTGATCCGGGCCGATATCGCCGGTCGCCCGATTGCGGTCATGGATCACTGCTACGGCTGTACGGCCGGGCAGGGCTCCAGCTGCGGCGGCGCGCTGGACGGGTAACGGCGGCGCGATTGAAATCGCCGCGCTTTTGCACCATCGTAAGCCGCCGGTTGCGAAGATGCGAACGGATGATCTGAATAAAAACAGTATGCGGAGTAGAGAGCATGAGTGTAGAAGCCGATAACGTGCGCCAGCATGTGCGCCAGTCCTATGCCGAGGTGGCCGAGGCCAGCAACAGCGGCAGTTGCTGCGGCGAGGCGTCCAGCTGTTGCGGCGTCTCCGACGATGCCGCGATCAATACGCTGATCTCTACCCGGCTGGGCTACTCCGAGGAGGATCTGGCGCAGGCGCCAGACGGCGCCGATATGGGGCTGGGCTGCGGCAATCCGCGCGCCATCGCCAGTCTGCAGCCGGGCGAGACGGTGATCGATCTCGGCAGCGGTGGCGGTTTCGATGCCTTTCTGGCGGCCCGCGAAGTCGGCGAGTCGGGGCGCGTGATCGGCATCGACATGACGCCGGCGATGCTCTCCAAGGCGCGCGCCAATGCCGAGAAGGGGCGCTTTACGCAGGTCGAGTTCCGGCTCGGCGAGATCGAGCATCTGCCGGTGGCCGATAATACGGCCGATATCATCATCTCCAACTGCGTGATCAATCTTTCGCCGCACAAGGAGCAGGTGTTCGCCGATGCGTTCCGGGTGCTCAAGCCGGGCGGCCGGCTGGCGATCTCCGATGTCGTGGCGACTGCGGAAATGCCGCCCGAGATGAAGAACGATCCGATGCTGCATGCCGGCTGCATGGCCGGCGCTTTGCTGATCGACGATCTGGAGCGGATGATGCGCGACGCCGGCTTCGAGCAGATCCGGATCACGCCGAAAGACGAGTCGCGCGAGTTTATCCGCGACTGGGCGCCGGGCCGCGGCGTGGAGGCGTATGTCGTCTCTGCCTATATCGAGGCGGTCAAACCCGGCGGCTGTTGCGCGGCGTCGTCCGGCTGCTGTTGATGCCGTTCTGATTCACATTCACCATGAAGCGCGCGAAGAGGGACAGGGGTATTTGCGTTGTTTCTCTCTGAGTGACTCTGCGCATAGCACTTCGCATCACCGGCAAAATAAAGTTGCAGAGCGAAGCGGCGCAGCTTTGAGGGTGTAAGAAGTTTTGTGTAAACGGTATAGGTTTATTGCCTCGGCATCCTGTCTTCAAATTGAATGCTAAAGCGGTTTAATGCTGCTTTCCAATCCCTGATAGGCATCGTCCATTTTTTGCTGATGTTCTGCAAT
>CAYSMR010000176.1:0-4374 GCA_964432195.1 uncultured Zetaproteobacteria bacterium
CACGGAGGTGTCATGATGGATATACTGTTCGGCGTCGTTTTTTTAATTCTGATTCTGATATTCAGCGCGCTGCGGGTGCTGCGCGAATATGAACGCGGCGTGATTTTCATGCTGGGCCGTTTCTGGAAGGTGAAGGGGCCGGGGCTGATTCTGGTGATCCCGGTGATTCAGCAGATGGTGCGCGTGGATCTGCGTACGCTGGTCTTCGACGTGCCGAGTCAGGATGTGATTTCGCGCGACAATGTGTCGGTCAAGGTCAATGCGGTGATCTATTTCCGCGTTATCGACCCGCAGAAGGCGATTATCAATGTCGAGAACTACTACGATGCGACCAATCAGCTGGCCCAGACGACACTGCGCAGCGTGCTTGGCCAGCATGAGCTCGACGAGATGCTGGCCGAGCGTGAAAAGCTGAATTCGGATGTGCAGAAGATTCTCGATGCCCAGTCCGATGCCTGGGGCATCAAGGTTGCCAATGTCGAGATCAAGCATGTCGATCTCGATGAAAGCATGATTCGCGCGATTGCCAAACAGGCCGAGGCCGAGCGTGAACGGCGCGCCAAAATCATCCACGCGCTGGGCGAGATGCAGGCGGCCGAGAAGCTGGTCGAGGCGGCGACGACGCTGGCGACCCAGCCGCTGGCGATCCAGCTGCGCTATCTGCAGACACTGACCGAAATTGCCGGCGACAAGTCTTCGACCATCGTCTTTCCACTGGATCTGATCAAGCCGCTGCTGGAGGGCCGGAACCCTGTAGATAAAGCCTGAAGTTTTGTCGTTGATGAAATGCTGATGCGCCTCGGGCGCTGGCTGCGTGCGGCCGGTCACGATGTATTGATGTTCCCCGCCGGCACGCCTGATCGCAGACTGCTCGCAGCCGCGAGCAGGGATGGCCGGTTGTTGGTCACGCGCGACCGTAAACTGATGGAGTTGCGTGATGCGCCGGCTACGCTATTGCTGCTCCGGTCGAATGACACCGAAGCCTGCGCCCGCGAGCTGACAGCGCGATGTCATATCGACTGGCTGTTCAGACCATTTTCGCGCTGCCTGCTGTGCAATGCGCTGTTACAGCCGGGGAGCGATGCCGAGCTGTAATCCATTCCTGCCGAAAGCCGCCTGTACGCCGACAGAGTATGGCGATGCGACAATTGCGATAAGTTCTACTGGCGCGGTTCGCATACGGAGCGCATGTTGCGCCGGTTAACGTGTCTGGCTGCCGTGGGATGAAACGCTATCACTGGGTGCTGCCATGCAGGTGCATTGTGTTTTGTTTTAATGGTATGCAGCAGATTCAGTCGCTGATCAGCGGCACGAATGCGACCGGCAGCACGTCGCGTTGGCGGATCTCGCCGTCGCCGCCCTTTTCGAGCCTGAGCAGATGCTGCGTCTGGCCGACGCGGCCGACCGGGATCACCAGCCTGCCGCCGTCGGCCAGCTGCGCAGGCAGCGCCTGCGGAATCGTCGTCGGCGCCGCAGTGACAATAATGGCATCGAACGGGACCTCTTCGGGCCAGCCGTGCCAGCCGTTGCCCTGTCGCAGCCGGACATTGTTGCAGTCGAGTTCCGCCAGCCGCTGTTGCGCCCTCTGCAACAGTTCGGTCAGATATTCGATGCTGAAGACCTCTCCGGCCAGCCGGCTCAGGATCGCTGTCTGGTAGCCGGTGCCGGTGCCAATCTCCAGCACGCGTTCGCCGCCGCCCAGGTCGAGCAGGTCGGTCATCAATGCGACAATGAATGGCTGCGAGATCGTCTGGCCGCAGCCGACCGGCAGCGCTGCGTTGTCATAGGCTGCCGCGCGCAGCGAACGGGGCAGAAAATGGTGGCGGGGGATCCCGGCCATGGCTGCGAGTACGCGCGGCGACAGCTGCGGCCGGCCGGTATAGCCGGCGCACAGCCGGGCTTCGCTGCGGATCGTATCGATCATCCGCAGGCGCTGCTGTTCGATATCGGATCGATGTATTTCCATACTCTGATTATAGCAGGCCGGCGGCTCTGTGATGGGCCTTGAAACGGCGACGCGACGCCCCTATTAAACAGGGCGCTGATGTTCAGCATCTGAAACCGGACGCGTATGTCCGTAATTCTCTGCAACAGGAGGTAATGCAATGGGTATTGTAGGTATTATTCTTGCCACGATGGCTGCAACCGGCAGCCTGATCTATGCAGTATTCTGGCAGACTCCGGTCGCCGAGGCGCTTGCCTTGATGATTTGCGGAGGGCTGCTGACTGCAGCGCTGGCCTGGTATTTCCGGCCGCAGTCGCCGGTCAGGGAGAAATGCCGTCACTGGATGTCGAGACATCGGCATAGCCATTAAGGAAGTGCTGATTTATTCAGTATTTCCGCGCAGGCTATGGACGGCCTTACAAATCAATCACGTAAGTGGTTGATTTGTAAGGAAAGGTAAAACCGTGCTTTTGCCTTTCCGGGGTGATTACAGGCATTTTGCCTGTAATCGCTATCTCTTAATGCGGCATGCATGCGGGGGACGCTGCTTCAGCGTCCCTTTCTTTTGCGTTCTTGTCCGCTAGGCATCGATGCCAGCCTTTTATAAAATGACAATGTCGTTAGCTTGCGGCCTCTTTATTTCATGATCAGGAGTCGCCCGTGAGCAACAGTTTCAATGCGAAGAGTACGCTGGAAGTCGGAGATAGGCGCTATACCTACTATCGGCTGGATGCGGCCGGGGATGTATCCCGTCTGCCGTTTTCGATGAAAATTCTGCTGGAGAACCTGTTGCGCCGTGAAGACGGCGAGGTGGTCAGTCGCGAGGATGTGCTCTCGATTGTGAACTGGGATGCCGCAGCCGAACCGGACAAGGAGATCGCCTATATGCCGGCCCGCGTGCTGATGCAGGATTTCACCGGTGTGCCGGCCGTGGTCGATCTGGCCGCCATGCGCGATGCCGTCGTCGCGCTGGGCGGCAAGGCCGCGCAGATCAACCCGCTGGCCCCGGCCGAGCTGGTGATCGATCACTCGGTGCAGGTCGATCTGTTCGGCTCCGATGCGGCTCTGGCGAAAAATGCCGAAATCGAGTTTGTGCGCAACCGCGAGCGCTACAATTTCCTCAAATGGGGACAGAAGGCGTTCGATAATTTCAAGGTTGTGCCGCCGGATACCGGCATTGTGCATCAGGTCAACCTGGAGTATTTGGCCCGCACGGTATTTGTCGACAATGACGGCGTAGCCTATCCCGATACGCTGGTCGGTACCGATTCGCACACGACGATGATCAACGGCCTCGGCGTGCTCGGTTGGGGCGTGGGCGGTATTGAGGCGGAGGCCGCAATGCTCGGTCAGCCGGTTTCGATGCTGATTCCGAAAGTGGTCGGTTTCGAGCTAACAGGCGCGCTGCCGGAAGGGGCGACGGCTACCGACCTGGTGCTGACGATTGTCGAGATGCTGCGCGCCCACGGAGTGGTCGGGAAATTTGTCGAATTTTACGGCGAGGGGCTGAATCATCTGCCGCTGGCCGATCGCGCGACGATCGCCAATATGGCGCCGGAATACGGCGCGACCTGCGGCATCTTCCCGATTGATGATGAAACCCTGAACTATCTGCGCCTCTCCGGCCGCAGTGAAGAGAATATCGCGCTGGTCGAGGCCTATGCGAAGGTGCAGGGGATGTTCCGCGACGAGAGCGTGCGCGCCGACTACAGCGAAACGCTGACCCTGGAGATGTCCGAAATCGTACCGTCGTTGGCCGGCCCGAAACGGCCGCAGGATCGTATTGCGCTCAGCGATGCCAAAACCAGCTTCGGCGAGGCGCTCACGACGGTCAAGGCCGAGGCCGGGCTGAGCTCCCGGGCCGTCGAGACCGAAATCAACGGGCAGCAGGTGACGATTGATGACGGCGCGGTTGTGATTGCGGCGATCACTTCCTGCACCAATACATCCAATCCGTCGGTGATGCTCGGCGCGGGGCTGGTGGCCAAAAAAGCTGCCGCGCTCGGACTCAAATCCGCGCCGTGGGTCAAGACTTCGCTCGGCCCCGGTTCGCTGGTGGTGACCGAGTATCTCGAAGGCGCGGGCCTGATCGATCCGCTCAAGGCGCTCGGCTTCCATGTCGTCGGTTATGGCTGCACGACCTGTATCGGCAATTCCGGTCCGCTGCCGGCTGAAGTATCGGCGGCGATTGCCGAGGGCGATCTGTCGGTCTGTTCGGTGCTCTCGGGCAACCGCAACTTTGAAGGGCGCGTGCATGCTGAGGTGCGCATGAACTATCTGGCCAGTCCGCCGCTGGTCGTGGCCTATGCGATCGCCGGCACGATGAATATCGATCTCTACAACGATCCGATCGGCACGGCGGCGGATGGCAGCGCGGTCTACCTGAAGGATATCTGGCCGACGCAGGCCGAAGTGGCCGAGGCGGTGGG
>CAYSMR010000177.1:0-4362 GCA_964432195.1 uncultured Zetaproteobacteria bacterium
GACGACATCACCCTGGCCCAGAATACGGCCGGCCATCCGGGCCGGATCAAACTGCTCAAATGCGTCGATCTTTTCGCCGGTGCCGACATAGCGAATCGGCATGCCGGTGCTGTGCGCCACCGACAGCGCCGCGCCGCCGCGCACATCGGCATCGGTCTTGGTCAGGATGCAGCCGGACATATTGACCGCGGCATGGAACTGCTCGGCAATCGACAGCGCCGTCTGACCGGTCATCGAATCGAGTACCAGCAGTCGCTCAGTCGCGCCGACCGCCTCGGCGACGGCGCGGATCTCATCCATCAGCGCATCATCGACAACCTGACGCCCGGCCGTATCGAGAATCAGCACATGCAGGCCGTCGCGGCCGGCCTGCAGCACGGCCGAACGGGCCATCGACGCCGCATCTCCGCCATCACCTGCAATATAGGGCACATCCACCTGTCCGGCCAGCACCTGCAGCTGTTCGCGCGCCGCCGGCCGCGTCGCATCGACCGAGGTCAGCGCCACCTTCTTGCCCTGCGCGACCAGCAGCCGGGCCAGCTTGCCGGCCGTCGTTGTTTTACCGGCGCCCTGAAGACCACAGAGCAGGATCACCGACGGGATCTTCGACAGATCCAGATCGCGACGCTGGCCGCCCAGCAGGTCGGTCAGCACATCGTTCAGGATTTTGATGATCACCTGTCCCGGCTGCAGGCTCTTGGCCACCTCGGCGCCAAGCGCGCGCTCGCGCACCTCACCCATCAGATGACGCACGACCGGCAGCGCCACATCGGCCTCCAGCATCGCCAGCCGCATCTCGCGCAACGACGCATCGAGATCGGCCTCGGATACCCGCGCCGCGCCGCGCAGCTTGTGCGCAATATCGCCGATTTTTTCACTTAAACGACTGAACATATCTTATCTCCTGCCCCGCATCGCGGATGAGGCTATTCTGTAACCCCGCCCGAACGGGTCAATCTCCAAACAGATCACACTGCCAACACAACAGCTATCACAATAAATGTAAAGGGGAGGCATTGCCCCCCCTCTGACAATCACACAAACCCCGGATCAGATCACCATGCCGGCGCCGACGGTATTATTCGTGAAGCTGTCGATCACAATAAAGCTGCCGGTGGCGCGATTCTCGGCATAGGCATCACAGTGCAACGGCTTGAGCAGCTTGAACGTGATCTGGCCGATCTCGTTCATCGCCAGCTCATCCGCGTCATCCTTGCTCAGCGTATGGATATCGCGCCGGAAATCGATGCTTTCGACCATCGCCTTGACCGTGTTGGTCGTATGCTTGATCTGATACTTCTTGCGCACCGACAGCGGCTCATCACCAATCCAGCACACATTGGCCGTTAGCGACTTGCTATCGCGCGTCTCCTCGCCCGGATGCACCAGCATATCACCGCGCGAGAGGTCGATCTCGTCGTTCAGCGTCAACGTAATGCTCTGCGGCGCGAAGGCTTCGTC
Organism: uncultured Zetaproteobacteria bacterium; assembly: GCA_964432195.1. Lineage (GTDB taxonomy): Bacteria > Pseudomonadota > Zetaproteobacteria > Mariprofundales > Mariprofundaceae > Mariprofundus. The sequence goes on from CAYSMR010000177.1 coordinate 1,462, forward strand.
GAGATTGCCGTCGAAGGTGACAATCTCCTTCACAGTCGTCCGGTTACCACTCGGGATCGCGACAACCTCGTCGCCGACCTTCACCGTACCCGATGCGATCGTACCCATAAAGCCGCGGTAGTCCGGCAGATCCGGCGTCTGCGGCCGGTTCACCAGCTGAATCGGCAAGCGAAACGACAGCTGGTCCACACCAGCCAGCACCGGTAGGTTCTCCAGCGTCGCCAGTAACGTATCGCCTTTGTACCAGCCCATATGCTCACCGCGCACAGCCACCATATCGCCGTCCAGCGCTGAAATCGGAATGCAGATCAGATCCTTGACGCCCTGTCGGGCGCAGTAATCCTGCATCTCGTCGCGGATGCGTTCGAATACAGCCTGATCGTGACCGACCAGGTCCATCTTGTTGACCGCGACAATCAGATGCGGAATGCCGAGCAGGCCGAGAATATGGGTATGACGTTTGGTCTGCGGCATGACGCCGTTACGCGCATCGATCAGGATAATCGCAGCGCTCGCCGTGGATGCCCCGGTCACCATATTGCGGGTGTACTGTTCATGGCCCGGACAATCGGCCATAATAAACTTGCGCTTCGGCGTCGCGAAATAGCGGTAGGCGACATCGATTGTAATACCCTGTTCACGCTCGGCCGCCAGGCCATCGGTCAGCATCGCCAGATCAATCTCGGCGGCCGATGCGACATGCTCGACATGCTTCTGCTTGCGTACAGCCAGCAGCTGATCCTCAAACGCGCCCTTGGTATCGACCAGCAGGCGACCGATCAGCGTCGATTTGCCATCATCCACACTGCCAACGGTTACCAGGCGGAGCAGCTCGATCTCTTCTGCAACTTTCAAATTCAGTTTCGTCATCTGTTCACCCTTGAGTATGAAGCAACATGCAGCAGGCAGGAGCCCCCTGCCGCCATTCACGCGGCTTCCCCTAGAAATAGCCTTCTTTTTTCTTGTCTTCCATCGAATTGGAGCCGTGATCGATAATGCGCGTTTCACGCTCGGAGCGCCGCGCCATAGCCGCCTCCATAACGATCTCGTCCATATTCGCCGCATCCGAACGCACCGCACCGGTACACGGACTGCAACCGAGCGTGCGGAAACGACTCATCACCATCTTCGGCTCTTCGCCCTCGAGCAGCTGATCCTTCATCTCCTCATAATAGGGGATCAACAGATGCTTGCGCTCAACCATCAGCCGCTCCTTGGCAAAGTAGAGCGGTACAATCGGGATATTCTCCTCGCGGATATAGAGCCAGATATCCATCTCGGTCCAGTTGGAGATCGGGAACACGCGCACGCTCTCACCTTCATGGATACGGCCGTTATAGATATTCCACAGCTCGGGGCGCTGATTCTTCGGATCCCACTGCCCGAACTCGTCGCGCATCGAGAAGACGCGCTCCTTCGCACGGGAGCGCTCCTCATCACGTCGCGCGCCGCCGAAGGCTGCGTCATAACCTCCCTCTTCGAGCGCATCGAGCAGCCCCTGCGTCTTCAGCGCGCCGCAGCAGCGCGCCACGCCGAAACCCTTCGGATTCATTCCCTTGGCGATCGCCTCCTCATTGCGGCGCACGATCAGATTGACACCGATCTCCTTGCAGAAGGAGTCGCGAAACTCGTATATCTCCTTGAACTTGAAGCCGGTATCAACATGCAACAACGGGAACGGCAGCGGTGCCGGATAAAACGCCTTGCGCGCCAGATGCAGCAGTACGCTGGAATCCTTGCCGACCGAATAGAGCATGACCGGATTACGGAACTCGGCCACAACTTCACGGATGATATGAATCGACTCCGCCTCCAGCGCCTTGAGCTGCGTCAGTTTGTGTTCAGATATGTTATGTTCGGACATCCACGTCTCCTACATTCCTTCTGCGCCAGTCAGTCCGGTCAGCAGCCGGCCCGATTGTAGCACATTTTCAAGCACTAATTCCAAATCCCGCAACCGGCCACCAGAAACGGACCAGCGCGACGAACAGCAGTAGTGCCGCCAGCGACAGCACGCCGCCGAAGCTCAGCATCGCCAGCCGCTGCACAAAGCCGGTGCCATAGATCATCGCATTGGGCGGCGTCCCCATCGGCAACATGAATGCAAAGCCGGCGATAATGCCGACCGCCAGCGCAATGGTCACAGGATCAATTCCGGCACTCAATCCGACAGGAATCGCCACCGGCAACAGAATCGCCACAGCAGCAGCATTGCTGACCCCTTCAGTCAGCAACAGCGTCGCCAGTGTCAACGCCATCACCAGCGCCAGTCCGCTCAACCCCTCCGGAAAAAATTGCGTCGCCAGCCAGCTGCCTGCACCACTGACACTCAATGACGAGCCGACTGCAATCGCCCCGCCATACATCAATACAACGCTCCAGCTGACCTGCTGCTCGATCTCGTCCCAGCGCACCAGCCGCAGTGCAAACATCGCCGCCACGCTGAGCAATGCGATCGCCGCCAAAGAAGATGCATGCCCACCCTCCATCCAGGCCAGCACCGTCACTGTCAGCAGTGCGCCCATCAGCCAGCCGCGCGGTTCCAGATTACCCAGCTCGAGCTGCCGCTGTTCGATGCAGGCGCGCGCACGCGCGATATCCACCCCATCAAACGGCGTCGTCAGCCAGAGCAGCAGCAGCGCTGCCAACAGCATCAGCAACACCAGCGGCCCGGCAGCCAGCGTCCAGTCCATGAAAGAGAAAGACTGGCCGGTAATCTGCTGCACCATACCCAGCGCCAGTGGCCCGCGCGCACCTCCCAGCAGCGTCATGACACCGCCGATAATCGAACCCCAGGCGACGGCGAAAAAGAGTGCCTGAGCATAACGGTCGCCGATCTTCAGATTCAGATTGCACACAATATCCCACGCAATTGGCAGAAAAATCGCAGCTACAGCATGC
>CAYSMR010000178.1:0-4320 GCA_964432195.1 uncultured Zetaproteobacteria bacterium
AGGTGATGTGATGGTGGGTGAGTGATGACAGAAGAAGTGAAAATCCGGCAACTGCTGCAGGTGATGGTCGATCAGGATGCCTCGGATCTCTATCTGATGGCCGGCGCGCCGCCGGGCTATCGCATCAACGGCGTGATCCGCAGGCTCGGCGAGACCGAGATCAATCCGGTCATTATCGAGCGGCTGGCCGACAAGCTGATGAACGAGCAGCAGAAGGCCGATTTCGCATCGGTTATGGAGATGAACCTCTCCGCCGCGATTGCCGGGCTCGGCCGTTTTCGCGTCAATATCTATCGCCAGCGCGGCACCGTCGGCATGGTGATCCGTCAGATCACGACCGACATCCCGACGCTGGACGGTCTGAAGCTGCCTGATGTATTCAAGGATCTGGCAATGAGCAAGCGCGGACTGGTGTTGATGGTCGGCGCAACCGGTTCGGGCAAGTCGACCTCGCTGGCGGCGATGGTGGACTGGCGCAACAGCAATCAGGCTGGTCATATCATCACGATCGAGGATCCGGTCGAATTCATGCATCCGCACAAGAAGTGCTATGTCACCCAGCGCGAGGTCGGCTCGGATACGGTCTCATTTCGCAATGCGCTGAAAAATACGCTGCGTCAGGCGCCGGATGTGATCCTGCTCGGCGAGATCCGCGAGCGCGAGGTGATGGAGCATGCGATTGCGTTTGCCGAGACTGGTCATCTGGCGATGGCGACGCTGCATGCGAATAATGCCAATCAGGCGCTGGACCGGATCCTGTCATTTTTCCCGGAGGAGCTGCATCAGCAGATGTATATGAATCTGGCGATGAATCTGCGCGCCATTCTGTCGCAGCGGCTGGTCAAGACCGTGGACGGCAAGCGCGCGGCGGCGATCGAGATCATGATCAACACGCCGCGCATCTCCGATCTGATACTCAAGGGCGATGTCGGCGCGATCAAGGAGGCGATGGAGGGGGGCGAGCAGCACGGCATGCGCACGTTCGATCAGGCCCTGTTTCAGCTATGGCGCGATGGCCGGATCTCCGAGATCGAGGCGCTCAGGAATGCCGATTCGGCCAATAATCTGCGTCTGAAGATCAAGATGGTGAAGGTCGGCGATGGCGGCGACGGCGATGCGGGCGTCGATGATATCCTCAAACGCTCCGGCAGCGACGACGACGGCCTGGAGCTGTCGATCTGACTCTTGATCTAAGGAGATGCTGATTAAAGGCATCCTGCCTGTAATCAGCCCGGAAAGGCAAAAGTGCGGTTTTGCCTTTCCTTACAAATCAACCACTTACGTAATTGATTTGATTCGCGGCATCCTGCAGCTATACCCGTCGGCGGCATAGCCGTCTTATTCATCTATCCTGATGAATAATGGCAGGCTATCGATAGCCTGCGCGGAAACGCTGATTATCGGTTGCTCATGCTCCCGCCTCAAGCAGGCACACAGGTTATCCGACGAAGCAGCGTGCATTGCGGAACATGCGCAGCCACGGGCCATCTGCACCCCACTGATCCGGATGCCATGAATACTGGCTGGTGCGGAACAGCCGTTCCGGATGCGGCATCATGATCGTGAAGCGGCCGTCGGCAGTCGTGAAGCCGGTCAGTCCGTCCGGCGATCCGTTCGGGTTGTGCGGATAGGTGGCGGCCGGTCCGCCGTCCGGGCCGAGATAGCGCAGGCTGGCAAGAGCTGCGCGCTGCTGATCGGCATGGTCGAATACGGCCCGTCCTTCGCCGTGGGCTACGACCAGCGGCAGCTTTGAGCCGGCCATGTCGGCGAGGAAGATGGACGGTGAGTTGAGCACCTCGACCTGCAGCAGTCGCGCCTCGAACTGTTCCGAGCGGTTGCGCTTGAAGCTCGGCCACGCTTCGGCGCCTGGAATGATCGATTTCAGCGACGACATCATCTGGCAGCCGTTGCAGACGCCGAGCGCGAATGAGTCCGGCCGGTGGAAGAAGGCATCGAACTGGTCGCGGGCGCGTGCATTGAACATGATCGATGAGGCCCAGCCGCGGCCGGCGCCGAGTACGTCGCCGAACGAGAAACCGCCGCAGGCGACCAGCCCGTGGAAATCGGCCAGATCGATGCGGCCGGCAATAATATCTGACATATGCACATCGCGGCAGTCGAAGCCGGCGCGATCGAACGCGGCGGCCATCTCGATCTGTCCGTTGACGCCCTGCTCGCGCAGGACGGCCATGCGCGGGCGCGCACTATTGACGAACGGAGCGCAGATATCTTCGGCCGGGTCGAAACTGAGGTTGGCGAACAGACCTCGATCGCTGGCATCGCTGATGCGATCGAAAGCTTCTCGGGCGCAGTCGGGGTTGTCGCGCAGCGCTTGCATGCGGAAGCTGGTCTCCGACCAGAGCTGCTGCAGCGCCTGCACATCGCTCTGATAGAGGGCGCGGCCGCGATTCGCAATAACAATGCGGCGATCGGATGCCGGCGCGCCGAGCGGGTGCGCGGTATGGGCCAGGCCTGCGCCGGCAAGCGCGGCCATCACATGATCATGGTCGCGACTGCGGATCTGGATCACGGCGCCGAGCTCCTCGCTGAACAGCGCGGCCATTATCTGCCCGTCGGCCAGATCCAGGTCGATGTTCAGGCCGCAGCGGGCTGCGAAGGCCATCTCGGCCAGCGTGGCGAACAGGCCGCCGTCGGAACGGTCGTGGTAGGCGAGCAGCAGGCCATCGCGGCCCAGCCGCTGGATTGTATCGAAGAAGCTGCGCAGCAGGGCCGGATCATCGACATCGGCCGGCGTATCGCCGGTCGCGCCGTAGACCTGCGCCAGCGCCGAGCCGCCGAGCCGGTTCCGCCCTTCGCTCAGGTCGATCAGGATCAGTTCGGATTCGCCCTGATCCAGCTTCAGCTCCGGCGTCAGCGTGCGGCGCACATCGCTGACCGGTGCGAAGGCCGAGACAATCAGCGACAGCGGCGAGGTCATTTCGCGCGGCTCTCCCTGCTGCTGCCAGACCGATTTCATCGACAGCGAATCCTTGCCGACCGGAATCGAGATGCCGAGCGCCGGGCAGAGCTCCATGCCGACCGCCTTGACCGTATCGTAGAGGCGCGCATCCTCGCCTTCGTGACCGCAGGCGGCCATCCAGTTGGCCGAGAGCTTGATATCGCCGATGCGGTCGATCGCCGCCGCTGCGATATTGGTCAGCGCTTCGCCGACGGCCATGCGCCCGGATGCGGCCGCATCGAGCACGGCGACCGGCGTGCGCTCGCCCATGCTCATCGCCTCGCCGTGATAGCCGCTGAAATCGCGGTTGGTCACGGCGACATCGGCCACCGGAACCTGCCAGCGGCCGACCATCTGGTCGCGTGCAACCAGTCCGGTCACCGAGCGGTCGCCGATGGTGATCAGGAACTCCTTGCCGGCCACGGTCGGCAGCCGCATGACGCGCTCCACGGCATCGCCGAGTTCAATCGACGCGGTATCCAGATGGGTGCTGCGACGGGCCGTGTGGCAGACGTCGCGGGTCATTTTCGGCGCTTTGCCGAGCAGGATGTCGAGCGGCAGATTGACCGGCTGATTGTCGAATTCGGGATCATTGACGACCAGCACGCGCTCTTCGGTCGCCTCGCCCAGCACGGTGAACAGGCAGCGCTCGCGTTCGCAGATTTCGGTGAACAGTTCGCGCGACTCCGGCGCAATAGCCAGCATATAGCGCTCCTGCGACTCGTTGCACCAGATCTGCATCGGGCTCATGCCCGGCTCCATATTGTGCACGGCGCGCAGATCGACCCAGCCGCCGCGGCCGGCGTCATCGATCAGCTCCGGCACCGCATTGGAGAGACCGCCGGCGCCGATGTCGTGGATGAACAGGATCGGGTTGTCGTCGCCCATCTGCCAGCAGCGGTCGAGCACCTCCTGACAGCGCCGCTCCATCTCCGGATTGCCGCGCTGCACCGAATCGAAATCGAGCGCCTCGGCATTGGCGCCGGTATCCATGCTCGAGGCCGCGCCGCCGCCGAGACCGATCAGCATGGCCGGGCCGCCCAGCTGGATAATCAGGCTGCCGGGGGGGACGGACTTTTTATGCACATGGCGGGCGTCGATATTGCCGACGCCGCCGGCAATCATGATCGGCTTGTGGTAGCCGCGCAGCTCGCCGGCGATATCCTGTTCATAGGTGCGGAAGTAGCCGGCCAGATTCGGGCGGCCGAACTCGTTGTTGAACGCGGCCGCGCCGATCGGTCCGTCGATCATGATCTCGAGCGCCGATACGATGCGTTCGGGCTTGCCGAAATCCTGCTCCCACGGCTGTTCGAAGCCGGGGATGCGCAGGTTGGAGACGGAGAAGCCGCACAGGCCGGCCT
>CAYSMR010000179.1:0-4314 GCA_964432195.1 uncultured Zetaproteobacteria bacterium
AGTCATCCTGTTGCTGATGCTCGTGATAGGCGCGGATGCGGTCGGCGGCCAGCTGCAGCGCCTCGCGATCCCGGTCCGATACGCTCTCCCACGCCTGCTGCATGCGCTCGGGCGTGATTTCGATCGATTCGCCGTTGCAGGCCCAGCCGTCGAAGCGTTCGGTATATTCGCACAGCGCCGCATTGCCGCGCGCCTTTACGTCGGCGAGAATTTCGGCGACCAGCTCCTGTACATCGGCGCCGGTGTCGGCCTCACGCGACAGCAGCGCATCGAGTTTGCCGGCAAAGCCGGCCTGCTGTGAATCCAGTCGAAGTATCTTGCTCATAGTGCGCCTCTCATGCTTGATCCCGTTGCAAACAGGTCGCTCCATGGCCTGTTTGCCTGCGCCCTTCGACGGGCGCGATGATGACGATGTTTGAAGTCATCGTGCTTACTCGTTTCGCTGTTCAACGGCCAGCCGCAGCCGTTCGATAATCGGCTGAATCTGCGCCCGGCGGGTTGCGAAGCTGGCCGGGTTGGCGATCAGGCGGCTGGAGATGTCATACAGCGTAGTCTCCTCGATCAGACCGTTGGCGCGCAGGGTGCCGCCGGTTTCGACCAGATCGACAATACGTTCAGCCATGCCGACCAGCGGGGCCAGCTCCATCGAACCGTAGAGATGGATGATCTCCGCCTGCACGCCCTGCGACAGGAAATACTCCGTGGCCAGGTGATCATACTTGGTGGCCACGCGGATGCGGCTGCCGCGCTCGGGCGGGCCGGCCTTGACCAGCGCCTCCGGTCCGCAGACGCAGAGGCGGCAGCGGCCGATATGCAGGTTTAGCGGTTCATAGACATGCGGCCGATATTCGAGCAGCGAATCGCGCCCGGCGATGCCGAGGTCGGCTGCGCCCTGCTCGACATAGGTGCAGACATCGGCGGCGCGGATGATCAGGAAACGCACCGGCCGGCCGTCGAAATCGCCGCCGACCATCAGTTTGCGCGTCTTCTGTACATCCTCGTCCGGATTCAGTCCGGCGGCGGCGAGCAGCGGCAGGGTCTGCTCCAGAATACGACCTTTGGAGAGGGCGATGGTTAACGGTCTTGAGTCAGGCATTCAGGTGTGCTCCCTGCATCCAGTTTTCGCTGACGCTGTGGCGTTCGATGCGTGCGCCGATTTTACCCAGCTTCTCCTCGATGCGCTCGTAGCCGCGATCGATATGGTAGACGCGCGAGACGGTTGTTTCACCGTCGGCGGCCAGCCCGGCCAGCACCAGCGAGGCCGAGGCGCGCAGGTCGGTAGCCATGACCGGCGCGCCGGAGATGCGCTCGCGGCCGTGCACGACGGCCGTGTTGCCGTCGAGGCTGATCTGCGCGCCCATCCGGGCCAGCTCCTGCACATGCATGAAGCGGTTTTCGAAAATGGTTTCGCGGATCACGCTGGCGCCGTCGGCCAGCGTCATCATGGCCATGAACTGGGCCTGCAGATCGGTCGGGAAGCCCGGGTGCGGCAGCGTATGAATATCGACTGCCTGCAGCCGGCCCTGCGCCTTGCAGCGCACGAAATCGGCTCCGGTCTCGACCAGCGCACCGGTCTCGCGCACGCGGGCTAGAAAGGCCTCCAGCGTGTTCGGATCGACATCGGTGACGGTGACATCGCCGCCGGTAATCAGGCCGGCGGCCAGATAGGTGGCGGTTTCGATGCGGTCGGCAATCGTCACCATCTCGCCGCCGTGCAGCCGGTCGACGCCGTTGATCGTGATGCGGTTGCTGCCGTCGCCGCTGATGCGGGCGCCGAGATTGCGCAGCGAATCGGCCAGATTGACGATCTCCGGCTCCCGGGCCGCATTGTCGAGCACGGTCTTGCCGTCGGCCAGTACTGCCGCCATCATCAGATTCTCGGTGCCGGTCACGGTGACCTGATCGAAGACGATATGCGCGCCCTGCAGCGCACCGTCGACGCGGGCGACAATATCGCCCTGTTCAACGCTGATCGTCGCGCCCATGGCCGTCAGCCCTTTCAGATGCATGTCGATCGGGCGCGCGCCGATCGCGCAGCCGCCCGGCAGGCTGACCTTGGCGCGGCCGAAGCGGGCCAGCAGCGGTCCGAGCACGAGCGACGAGGCGCGCATCGTTTTGACCAGTTCATAGGGCGCCTCGGCCTTGTTGGCCGGACGCGCATCGACATGCAGGCAGTGCTGATCATCATATTCGACATCGGCGCCCTGCCAGGCCAGCAGCGTCATCATGGTCGAAATATCGCGCAGATGCGGGATGCGGCGATAGCTGACCGGGCCATCGACAAGGATCGAGGCGGCCAGTAGCGGCAGCGCCGCATTCTTCGCGCCACTGGCTTCGATGCTGCCGGATAACGGCGTGCCGCCCTGAATGATGATTTTATCCATGTATCACCTGCCATCGTGATGGCCGGACAGAGCCCGGCAAAGGCCGCGAACGCTACCGGCTCAATGCAGGGCGAACAATGGCTGTTGCGCCGCGATGGCACGGAGATCGGCGGATTCGCGCTATGGCGCGGCGCGCAATGGTCGCTATCATTGCATCCCATGTCCGTCTATACAGAACTCACCTGCGCCGATATCGGCGATATTCTGGCCGGCTATGCGCTCGGCGAACTCTCCGGCTTCAGCGGCATTGCTGCCGGCATCGAGAACAGCAATTTCTTTATCGACCTCGAGGATGACGGGCGCACGACCCGCTATGTGCTGACCCTGTTCGAACGCATGCGGGCGGCCGAGCTGCCCTATTTCATGCGGCTGATGCGGCATCTGGCCGCCAACGGCCTCTCCTGTCCGGATGTGATGCCGCGCCGCGACGGGTCGCTTTTGTTCGAGGCGCACGGCAAGCAGGGCTGCATCGTATCCTGTCTGGGCGGCGTGACTCTGGATGCGTTGAATCCGGCCCAGCTGCAGGCCTCGGGAGCCGCGCTGGCCGAGCTGCATCTGGCCGGCGCCGATTTCGAGCTGCGGCGCGAGAACCCGACCGGCCCGGCCTGGCTGGCCGAGATGGTCGCAGCGGTATCCGGTAAAACCGGCGAGGTCTATGGCGCAGAAGCCGCGGCGCTGCTGCGTGATGAGCTGGCATTCCAGCGCACCTGCGTCTGGGATGCGCTGCCAGCCGGCGTGATTCACGGCGACCTGTTTGTCGACAATATCCTGTTCGACGGCGACCGCGTCTCTGGCATTATCGATTTCTACTATGCCCACGATGCGCCCTATGCGATGGATATCGCGATCGCGCTCAATGCTCAGGCGGTGATGCTCGGCGACGATGATGCGGCCCGCGTCGATGCGTTCCTGCGCGGTTATGAGTCGCTGCGGCCGCTGGATGATGAGGAGCGGCTGGCTCTGCCGGTGCTGTTCCGGCTGGCGGCGCTGCGTTTCTGGGTCTCGCGGCTCTACGATGCGCTCTTTCCGCGCGGCGGCGCGATGACCCAGACCAAGGATCCGGAGGAGTATCGCCGCAAACTGCTGTTGCACCGCCACGCAGCGCCGGCCGGCGCATGACGCGATCGATGCGCGTGCATCGCTATGCCGGTGAACGGATCATTGTCGAGTTCGAACTCGGCCGCTGCATTCATACCGGCGACTGTACGCGCGCGCTGCCGCAGGTGTTCGATACCCGGCGCAGCGGCCGCTGGGTCACTCCGGATGCGGCCGATGCGGCCGATGTGGCGCGCGTCTGCGCCGCCTGCCCGACCGGCGCGCTGCGCTGCATTGATCGCGACAGCGGCGAGCTGATGGCCGCGCCGCCGGCGCGCAACAGCGTGCAGCTTATGCGCGACGGCCCGCTCTATCTGCATGGCGAGATGTGGCTGGACGGGGGGCGCTTGCCCGGCTATCGCGCTGCGCTCTGTCGCTGCGGCGCATCGCGGCTGATGCCGTTCTGCGACAACAGCCACCGTGAGGCGGGGTTCCGCGATGCCGGAGAGCCTGTCGCTCCGCCGCAGCAGGTCGGACCCCACGACGTCTCCGGCCCGCTGCGGATCAGCTGCGTCAGCGACGGGCCGTTGTGCATCGACGGACCGTTCACGCTGCTGGATGCGGCCGGAGCGAACATTGGCAGCGCCGGGCAGGGCTCGCTCTGTCGTTGCGGCGCATCGCAGCAGAAACCGTGGTGCGACGGCTCCCATATTGCGACCGGTTTTCGCGTTCCTGATACTGACTGACGCTGCGCTTCGGCACTCCATCGGTTTGTCTGCGAACATGTGCCTGGAAAAGCGCTGAATCATCACTGAGTATGGCGGCGCACACAGCCCGCATCTGTCTGTAGAACTGGTGTCGGCACATTGACACTGACCTGCTTTCCGACTATATA
>CAYSMR010000180.1:0-4296 GCA_964432195.1 uncultured Zetaproteobacteria bacterium
GGCAGCCAGTATTATTACCGGTGTGGCCGGCCTCGGCGATGTGCGCAAGCTCGGCCGCATGGGGGGGGGGAGCGATCGGTTACTACGCCTGCACGACGCTGATTGCCGTATCGATCGGCCTGCTGATGGCCAACCTCTGGCAGCCGGGCGCAGGCGTCGATCTGACCTCCGGCGCGGCTGCGCCGAAGCCGGCGGTCGGCGATGTCGGCATCACCGATCTGATCCTGTCGCTGGTGCACCCGAATATTATCGATGCGGCGGGGCAGATGAAGCTGTTGCCGATTATTGTATTCTGTATCCTGCTGGCGGCCGCGCTGTCGACGCTCGGCGAGCGCGGCCGGCCGGTGGTTGCGTTCTTCGAAGGGCTGAACGAAGCGATGATGCGCATTGTCGAATGGGTGATGATCTTCGCGCCGATTGGCGTGTTCGCGCTGATTGCCTCCAAGCTCGGTGCGGCCGGCGGCGGCGAGGCGTTCGCGGCGCAGCTGGCCGGGCTGGCCAGGTATGCCATGGCGGTAATCTCCGGCCTGCTGACGCATGCGGCGTTGCTCTGTCTGATTCTGGTGCTGCTGGCGCGCCGCTCCGTGATCGATTATTTGCGCCATATGGCTGCGCCGCTGATGACAGCGTTTTCAACGGCCTCGTCCAGTGCCACGCTGCCGCTGACGCTGGAAGGGGTGAAGGCGGCCGGTGTCGATGAGCGGGCGCGTCGTTTCGTGCTGCCGCTGGGCGCAACGATCAATATGGACGGTACGGCGCTGTACGAGGCTGTGGCGGTGCTGTTTATCGCCCAAGCCTACGGCATCGACCTTGGCTTCGGCCAGCAGATGCTGGTGTTGCTGACCGCGACGATGGCCGCGATCGGTGCGGCCGGCATCCCCGAGGCAGGCCTAGTGACGATGGTGATTGTTTTGGAGGCGGTCGGACTGCCGCTGGACGGCATCGGCCTGATTCTGGCGATCGACTGGTTTCTGGACCGCTGCCGCACGACAATCAACGTGTTCGGCGATTCGATCGGCGCGGCCGTGGTTGGTCGACTGGTGCGCTGAATCCGCCTGCGTGCCGGCTGCCGCCGCGTGCCGCTTCGTTGAGAATGGCGAAAAACCGTCTATAGTACGCACCATCAAATCTTATTTTTCATAATTTTTCCATAATAGAGGCATCCATGAGTCGCAATTTTGTGTTTACATCCGAATCCGTATCCGAGGGGCATCCCGACAAGGTTGCCGACCAGATCTCCGATGCTGTGCTCGACGCCATTCTGAGCAAAGATCCGACGCCTGAGCGCGCGCGCGTCGCTGTCGAGACAATGATCAAGACTGGTGCGGTGATCCTGGCCGGCGAGGTGACGACCGAAGCCTGGGTCGATCTCGACGAGGTGGTGCGCGATGTCGTTTGCGGCATCGGCTATACCAGTTCGGATGTCGGTTTCGACGGCTCGACCTGCGCGGTGATGTCGCTGATCGGCAAGCAGTCCGAGCATATCGCTCAGGGCGTGGATCGCGAGGCGCCCGAGAAGCAGGGAGCCGGCGATCAGGGATTGATGTTCGGTTATGCGACGAATGAAACCGATGTGCTGATGCCGGCGCCGATCCTCTATGCGCACCGTCTGGTCGAGCGCCAGGCCGAGATGCGTCGCGAGCATATCCTGCCGTGGCTTCGGCCCGATGCGAAAAGCCAGGTCGCCTTCCGCTACGAAGACAGCCGCATTGTCGGTATCGATGCGGTCGTGCTCTCGACCCAGCATGACCCCGATATTGAATACGGTCACCTGCGTGAGGCGGTGATGGAGAACATCATCCAGCCGGTGCTGCCGAAAGAGTGGTTGGATGCCTGCCCGGCCGAAAATATCCATATCAATCCGACCGGTCGTTTCGTGATCGGCGGCCCGGTCGGCGACTGCGGCCTGACCGGACGCAAGATTATCGTTGATACCTACGGCGGCATGGCGCGCCACGGCGGCGGCGCATTCTCCGGCAAGGATCCGTCCAAGGTGGATCGTTCGGCGGCCTATGCCGGACGCTACGTCGCCAAAAATATTGTTGCGGCAGGGCTTGCCGAGCGTTGCGAGGTCCAGGTCTCCTATGCGATCGGGGTGGCCGAGCCAACGTCAATCCTGGTCGAGACATTCGGCACCGCGAAGATTGATGAGGTGCGCATTGCCGACTTGGTGCGCGCGCATTTCGATCTGACTCCGTACGGCATCTCGGAGATGCTGGATCTGGTGCGTCCGATCTATCGCAAGACTGCCGCCTATGGCCATTTCGGCCGCGAGTTGCCGGAGTTCTCATGGGAGAAGACCGATCGCGCCGACGCGCTGCGTGCTGACGCAGGGTTGTAATCGCGGATTAAATTAAAACAGCCGAGGGGCGCTGCAACCGTGATGGTCAGGCTTGGCACAATGTTCAACGGCGCTCATATTTGATACAGGAGTATGAGAATGTCTGAATTTACAGATTACAAAGTGGCGGATATGTCGCCGGAAACGATCGCCTGGGGGCGCAAGGAACTCTCGATCGCCGAGACCGAGATGCCGGGCCTGATGGCGATTCGCGAGAAATATGCCGCCAGTCAGCCGCTCAAGGGCGCGCGCATTGCAGGTTCGCTGCATATGACGATCCAGACCGGCGTGCTGATCGAGACGCTGACAGCGCTGGGTGCCGAGGTGCGCTGGGCATCGTGCAATATCTTCTCGACCCAGGATCACGCTGCGGCGGCGATTGCGGCCGAGGATGTTCCGGTATACGCCTACAAGGGCGAGTCGCTGGAGGATTACTGGGAGTACTGCCACAAGATCATGGAGTGGCATGACGGCGGCACGCCGAACATGATTCTCGACGACGGCGGCGATGCGACGCTGCTGCTGATCCTCGGAGCCAAGGCCGAACAGGATCCGTCCGTGCTCGACAATCCGGGTTCGGAAGAGGAGGAGTACCTCTACGCATCGATCAAAAAGCGGCTGGCCACGCAGCTGGGCTACTACGCGGCCCGTCGCGATGCGATCCGCGGCGTGACCGAAGAGACGACGACCGGCGTGCACCGTCTTTATCAGATGCAGGAGTCCGGCGAACTGCCGTTCCCGGCGATCAATGTGAATGATTCGGTGACCAAGTCGAAGTTCGACAACCTCTACGGCTGCCGAGAGTCGTTGCTCGACGGCATCAAGCGTGCGACCGACGTGATGATCGCCGGCAAGATCTGTGTCGTGCTCGGTTATGGCGATGTCGGCAAGGGCTGCGCGCAGGCGTTCCGCGGCATGGGCGCGACGGTCTGGGTGACCGAGATCGATCCGATCTGCGCGCTGCAGGCGGCGATGGAAGGCTATCGCGTGGTCGATATGGATGAGGCCTGCAAGCTCGGCAATATCTTTGTGACGACGACCGGCAACTATCATGTGATCACCCATGATCATATGGTCGCGATGCCCGATCAGGCGATTGTCTGCAATATCGGCCACTTCGACAACGAGATTGATGTTGCCAGTCTGCGCCAGTATAAATGGGAGAATGTGAAGCCGCAGGTCGATCAGATTATCTTCCCGGATGGTTCGCGCATCACGCTGCTGGCCGAAGGGCGCCTGGTGAACCTCGGTTGCGCGACCGGTCATCCGAGCTTTGTGATGTCCAACTCCTTCTCCAATCAGGTACTGGCTCAGATTGAGGTGTTCAACCAGACCGGTCAGTATGAGAACAAGGTCTATACGCTGCCGAAACACTTGGATGAAGAGGTGGCGCGCTTGCATCTGGGCAAGATCGGCGTGAATCTGACAAGGCTGAGCCAGGAGCAGGCCGACTATATCGGCGTGCCGGTTGACGGTCCGTACAAGCCGGACCACTACCGCTACTAGGGCGAGGCAGGCATGGCGACGTTGAGGGGGCTTTCGCTGACGTTCGTCATGCTGGTCTCGCTGTTGTCGGCTGTGCCGGCCTGCGCGGCCGGCGGTCTGTCGGTGGATGCGCGTTTCGATCTGACCGGTGACGGCATTGTCGATGCATCCGACTGGGCTCGGATGAGCGACGATGCCAAGCAGGCCTATGCTGATGCATCGGTGCAGGCGCTTGGCCTTGATCCGCACGCCCGTCTGAGCGCCCGGCAGACGGGCGGGGCGCGCTATCTGCAGGGGCTGCGCGCGGTCTATGAATGAATGGGATGTGGACGGATTTGCATTTGACATGGCCCGGCGGATTGTCTTATATAATTGGTAGCAGCAGGAATTAGCGGTTCTCTTGAGCCGCTGGCGGTCGCCGACGGGCGGCCGCCTTTTTTATTTTTTGGCTATACACAGATGATACAGGG
>CAYSMR010000181.1:0-4243 GCA_964432195.1 uncultured Zetaproteobacteria bacterium
CAAATGCTGATGGTTACACCTTAGCGACCTGTCCGAAAATCGGGAACCATTTCAATGGGCACTGATTGTAAGCGGCAGGTAGCATGTTCAGCAGATAGATTGCCGCCTGCCGATTTTTGTGAAGCATGGCTGCCATGAGTATGGATAAGCTGATGATGTTTCGCAGTCGCTGGATGGCGTTCGCGCATGACCTGTTATGGATTGTTGCCGCTGTCTGGCTGGCGTTCTGGCTGCGTTTTAATCTGTCCGAGATCCCTGCCCCCTATCTACAGCCACTGCATCTGCTGATCACAGTCGCCCTGCCTGTGCAGGGACTGTTTTTCTGGTATTTCGGACTCTATCGCGGCATCTGGCGCTTTGCGTCGCTGCCGGATTTATTGCGTATTCTGCAGGCCGTGCTGCTGGGGGCGTTGACGGTATTTGTGATTATATTCGTCTGGCAGCGACTGGAGGGGATGCCGCGGTCGGTACTATTGCTCTATCCGCTGCTTCTGGCGCTGGGACTGGCCGTGCCGCGTCTTTGCTACCGCGGGTTGAAGGATCGACATCTGTATCTGAGTACAACGGCGCGCGAACGGGCGCTGTTGATCGGCGCAGGCCATGCCGGTGAACTGTTGGTGCGCGATCTGCTAAAATCGGGGCCTTATGAGCCGGTTGGCTTCCTAGATGACGCCGATCGCCGGCAGGGGCAGGAGATTCAAGGCGTGCGCGTGATCGGTCGCATAGCCGATCTCGAGCAGGTGATTGATGAGCGAGGCATCAATGTTGTGCTGCTGGCGATGCCGTCGGCATCGCACCAGCTGATTCAGACGGTTGTCAAACGCTGCCAGCGTCTCGCCATTCCGTGCCGGACGCTGCCGTCGGTGGCCGAACTGGCCGATGGACGCGTTGAGGTATCGCGGCTCAGGCAGGTACAGATCGAGGATCTGCTCGGTCGTGATACGATTCAGCTCGATGACAGCGGTATTCAGCAGTTTCTGGGCGGGCGCTGCGTGCTGGTGACCGGCGCTGGCGGTTCGATCGGTTCTGAACTCTGCAGCCAGATTCTGTCGCACCATCCGTCGCGACTGCTGCTGCTTGATCACGGCGAGTTCAATCTCTACAACATCGAGCGGAAGCTACGCCCGCTGGCGGTGGACGGATGCATTCAGGCGCTGCTCGGCGATATTCGTGATGTTGATCGCATGCGATGGCTGTTTGAGCACTTTCAGCCGGATGTCGTCTTCAATGCCTCAGCCTACAAGCATGTGCCGCTGGTCGAGCAGAATCCGGCCGAAGGGGTCAAAACCAATGTGCTGGGCACCTGCCAGCTGGCTGATCTGGCTGTCGCCAGCGGCGTCAGCAAGTTTATCCAGGTGTCAACCGACAAGGCGGTCAATCCGACCAATGTGATGGGCGCCTCCAAACGCTCGGCCGAGATCTACTGCCAGAATTTGGATCGCCGCAGCGAGCATACGGCGTTCATCACAACCCGTTTCGGCAATGTGCTTGGCTCGGCCGGCTCGGTCGTGCCGCTGTTTCGCGGCCAGATCGAGGCCGGCGGTCCGGTGACGGTGACGCATCCGGATATCACGCGCTACTTCATGACCATCCCTGAAGCGGTCAGTCTGATCCTGCAGGCGGCGATGATGGGAGAGGGCGGCGAGATATTCGTGCTGGACATGGGCGAGCCGGTCAGGATCGTTGACCTAGCCGAGCAGATGATCCGACTGACCGGACTGGAGCCGGAGCGCGATATCGAGATTGTCTTTACCGGTCTCCGCCCCGGCGAGAAGCTCTATGAGGAGCTGTTTCACGATGCCGAGGCGTTGCAGCCGACGTCGCATCCGAAAATCATGCTCGCGGGCAGCCGCGCTGTGGCTTGGGATGCCATGCGGGAGCAGCTGGCCGAGCTGGCCCGGGCCTGCAACAGTCGCGATATACCGCGCCTGTACAGGCAGCTGCAGCAGCTGGTGCCGGAGTTTGCGCCGGATCAACGTCTGACCGAGTCGGAGGGGTGATGGCGGAAACTGCCGACCGCATTGTTGTGGTCGCGGTATTTGCGCCGCTGGCCGGCCATTTCACCTATCTCTGGCCGGCAGCGTTGGGCGAGCCGCTGCCCGGCATTCGCGTGCAGGTGCCGTTCGGGCGCGGCCGAAGAATCGGTCTGTTGCTCGGCGATGCGGAAGGCGAGGCGCAGCCGTCGGTTACGCTCAAGCAGGTGCTCGATCGTCTCGATCCGCAGCCGCTGCTGGATACGGATCGCCTGCAGTGGCTGGAGCGGGTGCGCCGCTACTATCTGGCCCGACCGGGCGAGCTGTGGAGCAGCGCATTGGGCTGGGCTGCGCCGGATGAGATCCGCCGTTTCCGCTGTCCGGATCGTGAGGCGCTGGCGGCCGTTGCGCCGGATCTGGCCGGGCTGTTTCAGACGCGGGCCGCAATTTCGCTGAAGCTGCTGTTGCAGCGGGCGGATGCGCCGCCGGCGCTGCGTCACCGCCTGATGCAGCTCTGTGCGGATGGTCTGGTCGAGGAGGCGCGCCCCGAGCCGATGTGGAGCTGCGCTGCCGGAGCGGAGGATGCCGGATCGACGCCGGCTCCCGCGCCGATGCCCGATCAGCAGCAGGCGATCGCCGCGATCCATGTGCATCTGGGCCATTTTAAACCGTTTCTGCTGTTCGGGCGTACCGGATCGGGCAAAACCGAAGTCTATCTGCAGGTCGCCGAATCGGTGATCGCCTCTGGCTCCCAGGTGCTGGTGCTGGTGCCGGAGATAGGTCTGACGCCGATGTGGCTGGGGCGCCTGCGGCAGCGCTTTGAGCGCGTCGCGTTGTGGCATTCGGCGATGACGGCCAGAGAACGGCTGGTTGTGCGCGAACATCTGGCCGATACCCAGATCCTGATCGGCACCCGTTCGGCGCTGTTCCTGCCGCTGCCGCGGCTCGGCCTGATCGTTGTGGACGAGGAGCATGATATCAGCTTCAAGCAGCAGGAGGGGATGGCATATTCGGCCCGCGATATGGCCGTGCTGCTGGCGCAGGAGCTGGATGTACCGATCGTGCTCGGTTCCGCAACGCCGAGTTTGGAGAGCTGGCGGCAGGCGCAGGGCGGCCGCTACACCCGTCTGGATCTGCCGCATCAGATTGTCAGGAGCCGGCCGGCGCAGGTCGATATCGTCGATATGCGCGGTATCAGCGAACCGATATCGCAACCGCTGCTGGCTGCGTTGCAGCAGAATCTGGATGCCGGCGAACAGTCGATCCTGTTTCTGAACCGGCGCGGCTATGCGCCGGCGCTGCAGTGCACGGCCTGCGGCGATGTGGCCGAGTGCGCCGACTGCTCGATGCGACTGACGCTGCATCGCCGCGCCGGTCAGTTGCGCTGCCACAGCTGCGGTTACCGGCGCAGAGTGCCGCTGACCTGCGAAGCCTGCGGCGAGCCGGCCCTGATGCCGCTGGGCGAGGGGACGGAGCAGATTGACGAGTGGCTGGGCGAGCGTCTGCCTGCGCTGCGTTTTGCCCGCTTCGATCGCGATATGATTACCAGCCACGCGCGCCTTGAACAGACGCTGGCCGCATTCGAGCAGGGCGAGGTCGACTGCCTGATCGGCACGCAGATGCTGGTCAAGGGGCACGATTTTCCGAACGTGACGCTGGTTGGCGTCGTCAATGCCGATCTCGGCGTCAATATGCCCGATTTCCGCGCCGCTGAACGCTGGTGGCAGCAGATGACGCAGATTGCCGGCCGGGCCGGTCGCGGCGCCAAGGACGGCCGCGTGATGATTCAGACGCGCATGCCTGAGGCCGACTGGCTGACGCGGCTGAACGAAAGCGATGCCGAGCAGACGCTGAACGAGGAGTTGGAACTGCGCCGGATGCTCTCGTTTCCACCGTTCGGACGCTGGGTGCGCATCATCTGTTCGGCGGTCCGTATCGAGCGGGCGATGAGCGTGGCCAGTCAGCTGGCAGCAGCCTGTGAGGGCATGAACGGCATCAGCCTGACCGGTCCGATGCCCTGCTCGATGGAGCGACTGGCCGGTAAATACCGCATTGAACTGCTGCTGCGAGATGCCTCCAGAGCGCTGCTGCCGTGGAAGCTGGAGCCGGTGATCGCGGCCCTGACGCCGCCGCGCGATGTGCGCATCCGGATCGATGTGGATCCGCAGGATATGATGTAGGCACATCCTGTGCCTACACTGTTAGAAATCATCGCGTTGTTTACAGTTTCTGTTGTCCGTAGAAATGCTCAAAGAGCTTTTCCTGCGGTG
>CAYSMR010000182.1:0-4086 GCA_964432195.1 uncultured Zetaproteobacteria bacterium
TTATGAATTTACTACAGTTGGCACTGATCGATGCTTAACCGGACAGCAGTGATCTAATCTATTAACTGTCGACCGCCTTGAACTGCTTCATCTTGGCAAACACCTTGTTCGGATACTTCTTGCGCCCGAGCGAGCCGTTATAGGCGGCCAGCGCGCGCTCCAGCGTTTTGTAGCGATCCAGATAGTGGCGGATAATTGCGCAGCCGTAGCGCACATTCGTTTCGATGCTGAGCAGGTTGTCATCGGGCTTGCCCAGCTCCTTCTTCCAGAACGGCATCACCTGCATCAGTCCGACCGCACCGACATTGCTGACGGCGAAATGATCGAACTGCGACTCCACGGCGATAACGCCCAGAATCAGCTCGGGCGAGAGATGCTGTTTCTTGCTGTAGACATAGACCCAGCGGGCGATCGTCTTCGCCTCCTCGACATCGGCGACCCACGGTTTGATCGTCGCGATAATATCCCGAACCCAGACCAGCTGATCGAAATCGGCCTGCCCCGGCTCCAGCGCAGGCTCCAGCATCTGGCGCAGCTCGGCCTTCTCCTGCGGCTCGATATCGAGCAGCCCGACATTTTTCTCGACGATCTGTTTGACCGCCGTCTGGGCCAGATGCTGTTTATCCTCGGTATTGCGATTCAGCCACGACGGGATGGTCAGCAGGAAACCCGCCACCATCACGCCGGCCAGAATCGACTTGGGCGAAATGCCGCCCAGCCGACGCCGCAGTTCGTCGGCGTTCAGTTGCCGCCTCCGTCTGCGGCCAGCTCTGCGCGAACGATCCCGGCCGCATCACTGACCGGCACGGCCCGACGCTCGCCGCCGCGGCGGCCGATCTCGACCACGCCGTCATCGAGACTGCGATCGCCGACAACAATCTGGAACGGCAGTCCGATCAGTTCGGCATCCTTGAACTTGACGCCCGGACGCTCCTTGCGCTCATCCCACAGCACCTCGATACCGGCCTGCTGCAGCTGTTCGTGAATTACCGCCGAAGCCTCCAGCACCCGCTCGGACTGGCCCATGCTGATCAGCGCCACCTGGAACGGCGCCAGATTCAGCGGCCAGCTGATGCCGACCTCATCATTGCACTGCTCCACGACTGCGGCCATCAGGCGCGATATGCCGATGCCGTAGCAGCCCATCGTCGCAACGCTGCGCTTGCCCTGCTGATTCTGGAACAGCACGCCCATCGGCTCGGTATAGCGAATGCCGAGCGCGAACACCTGCCCGACCTCGATACCGCGCGACAGCTCGATCTCGCCACCGTCGCAGCGGCGGCAGCGATCGCCGGCGCGCGTCTCGCGCAGATCGGCGAATTCGGCGTCGGGCAGATCGCGGGCAACATCCAGCCCGGTCACATGCGCATCCGCCCGGTTCGCGCCGGCCGCCAGACCGGCCGCGCCCTGCAGAGTGGCATCGAGCAACAGCCGCGCGCGCAGCCCCAGCGGGCCGACAAAGCCAGTTACGCCGCCGATCGCGGCAACCTCGTCGTCGCCGGCCAGCTCGACGCTGTCCGCGCCGAGCGCATGCGCCAGCTTGACCTCCTGCACCTGATCATCGCCGCGCACGCAGGCCGCGACAATCGCGCCGTCCTGCTCGCCGCCGCTGACGCGGTAGACCATTGTCTTGACCAGCAGAGCGGGATCGAGCGACAGAAACGCCGCCACATCCTCGGCCGCAGTCACGGCCGGCGTCGCCACCTCGCTCAGCGCGCCGCCGGCGCCATTCGGCAGATCGCGCGCCGATTCGGCCTTCTCGACATTGGCCGCATAATCACAGGCGCTGCAGTGCGCAATCAGATCCTCGCCCGATTCGGCCAGCACATGGAACTCATGCGAATCGGAGCCGCCGATCGAGCCGGTGTCCGCCTCCACCGGCCGGAACCTGAGTCCGAAACGGGTAAAGATCCGGCAATAGGCATCGAACATCGTGCGATATTCCGCCGCCAGGGAATCCTCATCGGCATGGAACGAATAGGCATCCTTCATAATAAATTCGCGACCGCGCATCAGACCGAAGCGCGGACGAATCTCGTCGCGGAACTTGCTCTGGATCTGGTAGAGATTCATCGGCAGCTGCTTGTAGGAGCGCAGCTCGCGGCTGACCAGATCGCAGATCACCTCTTCATGGGTCGGCCCGAGACATGATTGATGTTCATGCCGGTCCTGAAAGCGCAGCAGCTCCGGTCCGTACTTCTGCAGCCGACCGGACTCCTCCCAGAGTTCGCAGGGCTGCACCATCGGCATCTGCAACTCCTGCGCGCCGGCCCGGTCCATCTCCTCGCGCACCACCGCCTCAATCTTCCTGAGCACGCGAAGGCCCAGCGGCAGATAGTCATAAACGCCGGAGGTCACGCGCCGGATATAACCGGCCCGCAGCAGCAGTTTGTGGGAGATCACCTCGGCATCAGCCGGGTCGTCTCGCAGGGTGGGAATAAAAGATCGGGAATAACGCATGGTGGCAAGCATAGCGGCCGTTCATTCATTCAGGTAGCCCGATGTTGAGCGCGCCCCGACGCAGTTCCCCAGATGCGCGCACATGCCCAGCAGAGCAGCCCTGCCGCAGCGCCGAACAGATGCGCCTGCCAGAGCAGACCCACATCCTCCCCGAGCGCCGCCGGACTCGGCAGCAGCGAAAGCGCCTCCTGCGCGATTTTTAATGCCAGCAGCAGAAACTGCCATCCAAGCCAGCGACGCGGCACATCACGCTGGCCGGTCTGCGCCGTCATGCAGCCGGCCAGCGTCCAGAGCATCGCGCCGATCGCCGACGAGCCGCGATATTGCGCCAGTTCCGGAATCAGCCACCAGAATCCGGCTGAAATCAGCGGCATGGCCAGCAGCGCGCCGGCCAGGAAGAGCGTCTTCAGCGCCTGCCGCAGCAGCAGTCCAGTTACGACTATAACCGCGCTATCGGCAAGCAGATGCGAGCCGGAAAAGTGGGGCAGATGACCGCTCCACAGACGCCAGTACTGTCCCTGCTCCAGAGCTGCGCGATCGAACGCCAGCAGATCTACAAACGATGACGGCAGCAGCCAGACAACCCAGCAGAGCAGAGCAAAAACGATGGGCGGCAAATCAGAGAAATCGCTGCGCTATGCGCAGCGCTGGTCCGTCCGACGGCGATGCCAGCCGAATCCGGCCAGCGCAGTCAGTGTCAACAGCTCCGGCCACGGAGAATGCACCTCCGCCGCGATAACCGGGCGCGTGATGCACCTGCACCGAAGCATCGTGCTTGATTCGCTCTTTGAACGCGGCCAGCTCGCTCTCCAGATTCGGAATCATCGCCGCCACGGCATCCTGATACCCCTTCACGCCGGCCCGACGCGCCTGCTTGCGATACGATACCGCCGTAGCCGAACCCTTGATCGAACTGGTGCCCGGAGCCCGGAATAGCAGCTTTCGACTGCGGATATCAAATACCGACGTATCAACCATGGTCTGCGTCTCATACTGGTCGCCCCGGATCACATAGGCACCGACTATCGACCAGTAGAGCATCGACAGCATATTGGGATCGTTGAACTGGATCTGATCATATGAGACCAGCGCCATGACATCGACGCCGAACATATTGCCGGCCTGTGCCAGATTCTCGAATCCGCCCCCTGCCCTCAGGTAGGCGGATGGAATCAGCTCGATTTTCTGAATAAACGGGTATTTCTCAAAGACGCATTTAACCCGTTTCAGCAGCTCCAGCTTCTGCTCCTCGGACAACGACGCGCGCAGCGCGCGATCCGGCACAAATGCAATCCCAACCCGCACCGGCAGATTCAGATGCGTCACCCGCTCCGGCACGACCGGCTCTCCTTTCGGGTAGAGATAGTCCACAACACTGCTGGCCTCATGCTTCGAATAGGGCGTCCCCCCCCCACAAACCGGCCGCACAGGAGGAAAGCGCAACAAGAATCGATGAAAACAGTACCCACCTGATCACTGACACGATAGAGACCTCCATTCGCCCTGGGCGGACCCCGATATTAGGGCCTGTTAACATTATTTGATGAATTCGATAATCAGCGAAGTAGATGAAGAATGAGAATGTGACGTCGAGTTTTTCGAACCTTGAGAATATCCGTTGAAAGC
>CAYSMR010000183.1:0-4085 GCA_964432195.1 uncultured Zetaproteobacteria bacterium
AGCAGCCGATGCCGGCCTGCTCGCGCAGCCATGAACGGCCGCCGTCGGCGCCGACAATCAGCGGCGTATGCAGCATGCGCCCGTCGGCCAGCCGCACATCGACCCGGTCGCGCCGCCATTCAACCGCAGCAATCTCGGCCGGGCAGCAATACTCCACATGCTCGCTCTCTAGCAGCGCCCGGCGCATCGTCTGCTGGGTACGGGAGTTCTCGACCAGGAACCCGAGCGCATCCTCGCCGATCTCGGCCGCGTCGAAGCGGATGCCGCCGGCCTCCTGATTGTCCCAGACCCGCATCCGGCGCATCGGGCAGGCGTCATCCTGCAGATATTGCCAGATGCCGATTCCGTCGAGGATATTCACATTGCCGCGCACAATCGCCGAAACCCGGCAGTCGCGCCCGAGCGAACGGCGCACCGGCGCCTCGCCGCGCTCGATCAGCACGATCTTCAGCCCGCTGTCGCGTAGCGCGCAGGCCAGCGCCAGCCCGACCATGCCGCCGCCGACGATAATCAGATCCGCGTAATCGCCTCCGCTGTTCACTCGACTGTTCATCCGCGCACCTCCACCTGCTGCATCTGCGGCACATCGGCATCGCTCTGCCCGTCCCCGATCCGTACCGGCATCTGCCCGGTTTTCGGTTCGTTCTTCATCTGGCCGATGCCGGAAGCCTGACGCAGCAGCAAACCGGAGAGGCCACGGGCGCGCGGCAGCCCCTCCAGCCCGAAACCGCGCAGCCATTTGATACCCGGCAGCGTGCTGCCGAACAGGTGCACCATCGATTCGGTAAAGCCGGCCACGGCAAGCACATCGGCGCGCCGCTGCTCGGCATAGCCCTGCATGACAATCGATTGCCCGGGATCCCGACGGGCCAGCTCGCTATCGAGCATGTCAGCCAGTGCGATCACGTCGCGCAGGCCGAGATTCATCCCCTGCCCGGCCACCGGATGCACGGTGTGGGCAGCATTACCGACCAGCGCCAGCCGGGCGCGGGCGAATGACGCGGCAATCGTCAGCTCCAGCGGGAAAGCTGCGCGACGTGACACGCCGGTAATTGCGCCGATCGCATCCATCGTCAGCGGGCCCGCAGCCCGGGTCAGCGCGCTCATGAACTGCGCATCATCCATGCCGAGCAGTTGCGTCACTTCGGCCGGCGTCGCCGCCCAGACGATCGAGAAACGGTCGTCGGCCAGTGGCAGCAGCGCCAGCGGACCGGAATTGCGGAAACACTCATGGGCCGTATCGCGATGACCGCGCTCGCAACGGATCGACGCAACCAGCCCGAAACGGTTGTAATCCCAGCCGCGGATATCGATACCGGCCTGACGGCGGATCTGGCTGTTCGTGCCGTCGGCGCCGACCAGCAACGCGGCGCTGATTTCACAGAGATCGCTGCCCTGCCGGATGCGGACCAGCGCCCGCTCCGGCTGCAGCTCGAAATCCTGCACGCTCGCAGTCGAGAGCAGCGTCACGGCCGATGTCTGTAAACGGCTGTAGATCGGCTCGAGCAACGCCCCCATCTCGACGACATAACCCAGATCCTCAATCGCGGCCTCACCGCCATCGAGATCGACGCAGCCGCGATTGCCCGGCTCACTGACGGCAATATGTTTGATACGGGCGACGCCGCGATCGAGCAGCGGCTGCCACACTCCCAGCCGCTCCAGATGGCAGCGGGAGCCGTAATTGAGCGCGATCACCCGCTCGGGGTCGCTCGATGCAAACGACGGCTGCCGCAGCTCGATCAGCGCGACGCGGTAGGCCAGCCGCTCCAGCTCCAGCGCCAGCGTTGCGCCGACCGCGCCACCGCCGACAATTACGACATCAAAATCCGTTGTTTCCGCCATCGCTATGCTGCCCCTCCGCTCTACGCCATCAGCCTACATCCTTGCCCGGCCGACGGCGATTGCAAGCGCCGTCGGCACGGGAACAGACTGCGAACAGGCGAGGCCCCGGCAGCAAGCGCGATGCCCGCCGGGCCTGAGATATCCCGGTCCCGGGAGCGACTATTGCTGCTGCGCCTCCAGCAGGCGCTGGAACTCGGCCACAGCCACCGGCTTGCCGAACAGGTAGCCTTGCCCGCAATCGCAGCCGCTGTCGCGCAGGAATTCGGCTTCGGCCTCGCGCTCGATACCCTCGGCCACGACCTTCAGATTCAGGCTGTGCGCTATATTGATCATGCTGCGCACCAGCACGCCCTGCTCGGCATCGCTGTCGATGCCGGCAATGAAACTACGATCGATCTTCAGGGCGTCAAATGGCAACTGCCGGAGATCGCGCATCGACGAGAAGCCGGTGCCAAAATCGTCAATCATGAAATGCAGCCCCATCTGCTGCAGTGTCTCCAGTCTGGCGCGGATCACATCCACGCCCTCGCTGAACACATGCTCCTTGACCTCGAGGCTCAGATAGCCGGCCGCCGAATGATGGATGTGCATCGCCGAGGCCAGCTGCGCCTCGAGATTGGCGTGAACCATCTGGTTCGATGAGATATTCAGGCTGACCTGCAGCGTCGCCCCGAATGCATCGCGCCAGGCATCCATCTGCCGGCAGACATTCTGAATCACCCACTCGCCCAGGCGCATGATCAGGCCGCTGTTTTCGGCCACCGGCACGAAGTCGCCCGGCAGCAGCAGACCGCGCTGCGGGTGCTGCCAGCGAATCAGCGCCTCGGCATGGGTAATGCGATTGTTGCTCAGATCGACAACCGGCTGGTAGTACATCACCAGCTGATGCTGCTCGATCGCAGTCTGCAGCTGGCGCTCGATTTCGTTGCGATACTCGGCCTCCAGATTCATCTGCTGATCGAAAAACAGATACTGGTTGCGCCCCTGCTCCTTGGCCTTGTACATCGCCATATCGGCATGCCGGAGCAGCGTATCGATATCGTCGCCGTCGCCGGGAAACACCGTCACGCCGGCCGAGGCCGAAATCGAGAGCGTGTGGCCGGCAATCAGGCAGGGTTGCGACAGAATTTCGATCACCTTCTGCGCGACGCGGCCGGCATCGACTACCCTGTGAATCACCGGCATCAGCACAATGAACTCGTCGCCGGAGAGGCGAATCACCGTATCGCTCTGGCGCAACACATGGGCAAAGCGACCGGCCACCTCGATCAGCAACTCATCGCCGACGGCATGGCCGTAGTGGTCATTGATATGCTTGAAGCGGTCCAGATCGACAAACATCAACGCCATCGACGTATGCTCGCGGCGGGCCCGATCCAGCGCCGTGCGGGCCCGATCCATCAACAGGGCGCGATTGGGCAGGTCGGTCAGGCGATCGTAATTAGCCTGATGCCAGACCTTCTCCTCATCCGCCTTGCGCCGTGTAATATCGGTAAAAACGCCGATAAATTCGCTAATAGCACCACCATCATCACGTGTCACATTAATCGTCAGCCATGCCGGATAGACCTCGCCCGAGCGCTTTTTATTCCAGATCTCGCCCTCCCAGCAGTCCCACTTCTCCAGCTCCTGCCACATACGCCGATAGAAGTCCTCATCGCTGAGATCCGAGCGCAGGATCGACGGATTCTTCCCGACGACCTCCTCGAACGTATATCCGGTGATCTCGGTAAAAGCCGGATTCACGGCAATAATCTCGACATCGGCATTGGTCACGACGATTCCCTCGCGGGTCACGTCGAAGACCTTTTTGGCCAGCCGCTGCTGGGAGAGACACAGCTCATCATGCAGCCGCTCCGCACTTTCCCGACAGATGCGCCTGACCGATTCACAAATGCGACCCACATGACTGCCGTCGGCGCGCCGGGGCAGATAATTGACTGCGCCGGCCTTCATCACGGCCGTAGCGATCTCTTCATCTCCCTCGCTGCTGAGTATCACCACCGGCGTGGCGATACCGTTGTCGCGCAGGATATTCAGCAGCTGCAGCCCGTTGAGCACCGGCAAATCGTAATCGACCAGCGCCAGATCGAAATCGCCGCACTGCAGCCTGCGTAGTCCCTCCTCGGCATCAAGCGCAATCTCGACATCAAAGTCGCACTGCTGCCGCAGCTGCTGCTGCATCTGCGTTGCCACGCCCGCATTCGATTCGATATAGAGCAGATGCGCCGCGGCGCCGC
>CAYSMR010000184.1:0-4052 GCA_964432195.1 uncultured Zetaproteobacteria bacterium
CGCGACAAGCCGACCGTCATCACCTGAAGCCCGACCCGATACAACGCAGCACAGAGACAAAGCGAGGCAATGCATGAATAAACCAACAACTCTCCCTCCTGAAGCATGGGCCGTGATCGAAGCGCGTTCGCACGATCCGTTCGGCTGGCTTGGTCGCCATCCACACCCGAACGGCGGCGTGATTGTGCGAGCATTCAGCCCGAGAGCCGAGCGGATGTGGCTGCTGCCGGCGGGAGGGCGAGCGCGGGCGATGCAGCGCATCGAAGGTACGGACCTCTTTGAACTGCACTGGAAGGGGGGGGATTTCGAACAGGGCTATCGCTTCCGGATCGAGAATCGTGAAGGTCATCGCTGGGAGCAGGAGGATGCCTACCGCTTTGCGCCGTTCCTCGGCGAGATGGATCTGCACCTGATCGGCGAAGGTAATCACTTCGAGAAGTACCGCATCATGGGGGCGCATGTCCGCGAACACGAAGAGATTTCCGGCGTCGGATTCGCCGTCTGGGCGCCGGCCGCGGAGCGTGTGTCGGTGGTCGGCAACTTCAACCACTGGGACGGGCGCGAACACCAGATGCGCGTGCGCGGCAGCTCGGGCGTCTGGGAGCTGTTTATTCCGGGGCTGTGCGAGGGCGAGGTCTATAAATTCGAGATCCGCGCCCGCAACGGCGACGTGTTCGAAAAGGCCGATCCGTACGCGCAGCAGATGGAGCTCAGGCCGGCCACGGCCAGCGTTGTGCACAACAGCCGCGTCTACAGCTGGGGCGATGAGCAGTGGATGACGCAGCGCACGGTCCGGCAGGGGCTGGACAAGCCGATGAGCATCTATGAGGTGCACCCGGGCTCATGGCGGCGCGGCGGCGACGGCAGCGATTACCTGAACTACCGCGAGCTGGCGCATCAGCTGGTCGAATACTGTCAGTGGATGGGCTATACCCATATCGAGCTGATGCCGATCACCGAGCATCCGTTCGACGGTTCCTGGGGTTATCAGACGGTCGGCTATTTCGCGCCGACCAGCCGCTTCGGCGACCCGGATGATTTCCGCTATTTCGTCGATTATTGCCATCAGCATGAGATTGGCGTCTTTCTGGACTGGGTGCCGGCCCACTTCCCGAAGGATGCGCACGGTCTGGCCCGTTTCGACGGCACGCCGCTCTATGAGCACGAGGATCCGCGCCTAGGCGAGCACAAGGACTGGGGCACCTATATCTTCAATTTCGGCCGCAACGAGGTGCGCAATTTCCTGATCGCGTCGGCCCTGTTCTGGCTCGACGAGTATCATATCGACGGCCTGCGCGTCGATGCCGTCGCCTCGATGCTCTATCTCGACTATTCCCGCGAGGAGGGGGAGTGGCTGCCGAATAAATACGGCGGGCGCGAGAATCTGGAGGCGGTCGAGTTTCTGAAGCAGTTCAACTGTTTGGTACATGAGCGTTTTCCCGGCGCAGTAACAATGGCCGAGGAATCAACATCGTGGCCGATGGTAAGCCGGCCGACCTATCTCGGCGGTCTCGGCTTCACGATGAAGTGGAATATGGGCTGGATGAACGATACGCTGGCCTATTTCGAGCAGGATCCGATCCACCGATCCTATCACCACCATGCGCTGACCTTCTCGATGGTCTATGCATTCACCGAGAATTTCATCCTGCCGTTCTCGCATGACGAGGTTGTGCACGGCAAGGGGTCAATGCCGCAGAAGATGCCTGGCGATGATTGGCAGAAATTCGCCAATCTGCGGCTGCTCTACGCTTACATGTATGCCCATCCGGGCAAGAAGCTGCAGTTCAACGGCCTGGAGTTTGGCCAGTGGCCGGAGTGGAACTTCGACGAGTCGCTGCCGTGGGATCAGGCCCAATTCATGCCGCATCGCGGCCTGCAGTTGATGATGCGCGATATGAATCATCTCTATCGCGAGGTGCCGGCCCTGCACGAGATCGATTTCGAACCGGACGGATTCCAGTGGATTGATTGCAACGATGCTGAGCAGTCGATCCTGTGCTTTATCCGGCGCGATCGAAACGGCGCAACGGTGATTGTCGTGCTGAATCTGACCCCGGTACCGCGCCATGACTATCGCATCGGCGTGCCGGAAGCGGATCATTATTGCGAACTGATGAATACCGATTCGGAGCGCTACGGCGGCTCGAATATGCATAATGACGGCGGTGTGACGAGCGAGGCGCAGCCGTGGATGGACCAGCCCTGCTCGCTGTCGCTGACGTTGCCGCCGCTCTCCTGTCTGATCCTGCGGCCGGAGGCCGGGTAAGTGCCGATGGATGCAGTTTTTTCTGGATAGCCCTGACTCGATCAGGTGGCACTCAGACAGTTTAACCTCCTGAGCAGCGTGCTGGGAAGATGATAGTCAAACTGTCATTTTGTTACGGAAGCGCCGGCTATGACGATGCAGGTACCCAGGCATCGTCCTTGCAGAGCAGCGCTGCGGCGGCTTTGGCGATGGTCGGATCGAACTGGGTGCCGGCGTGGCTCTGCAGCTCCTGCAGGCAGTAGGAGAGCGGGCGGGCGCGGCGGTAGGCGCGATCGTGGGTCATGGCATCGACGGCCTGGGCAACCGAGATAAAGCGGGCGCCGACCGGAATATCCTTGCCACTCAGGCCGCCCGGATAGCCGCTGCCATCCCAGCACTCGTTCTGGTGCAGGATCATCTCCCGCTCTGCGGCCAGCGATGGTACGACCGAGAGAATACCGGCAGCAATATTCGGCGCAGACTCGACGATTCTACGCTCGACGACTGTTAGTCGACCGGGTTTAAGTAGAATCTCGTCAGATATTCCTATCATGCCGATATCATGGATTAAAACCGCATTTCGGATTTGTTTGCGAAGGTTCTTGTTGATCTTGAAGCGAATCAGCAGATTATCGATAAAAATCACCTGATTATGGCGCGATCCGTGATCCCGCCGATAGGCATCGCGCGCATCGAGCGCGCCGATCAGGGCCAGCAGAGCCTCGTTTTCATCCAGACCGATAAAACGCTTCATTCCCCCTCCATCCGATATGACTTGCGCCTGCAACCGGCTAGCAACTATGGTGCCGTTATCAGGGCTGGCTGTGCAGCCGATCACAATCAATTGACATTGGTAACCGCGGCTGTGCTAGTATTGTTTTGCATCGGCGATTAAACAGGAGCGCAGCATGGACAGGTAGCGCAGCAAGCAGCAGAACACCAAACAGGGCAGCCGGGAATTTTCCAGAGTCAGCGTGCCGGTGCATGTCGAGATCGAGCGCGACGGGCAGCCGCCGTTCCGGACTGTTGCCGATGATGTCAGCCTGAACGGCATTCGCATCACATCCGATGCCAGTTTTGACGCAGCGGCGCGATGTGATGTCAAAGTGATACTGGGCGGCGATTCGGCGCGTATCGAGATCGTGGCGCGCGGCTGTGTCGTGGACGGATCAAGCGTGGCGGTCCATTTCGATACGCTCGATGTGGAAGGATACAATCACCTGAAACGGCTGATTCTCAGCCATGCGCCGGACAGTGAACAGGTCGAGCGAGAGTTCGATGAGCATGCAGGTCTGCGTCGAAGAGAACCCTGATGGGTCCGATTATCCGCCGAACTGGTTGCGAATCGTGCGGTTGACCTGATGGGGCGAGTAGGGTTTGCGTAGCCTGATCAATCCGGCATAGAGGTTGCGACTGTAATCTCGCACCAACTGCCGTGTTCAAGCGGCAGCGGGCAGAGCCCTCGTCGGCGTGGGGTCGATACGGCCTGCATCATCAGTTGCGACCAGAGTGTTTCACTCTGCCGCTCATACAGCAGCACATCTGACTGATAGACCAGGCCGGAAACGCCGAAACGATCCCAGGTGTCCAATGCCACGCCGCTGCCGCAGAGCGAACAGTAGTTGATCATAAACGCTTGCCCGCTGATATGATCGTTAACGATTTCATGTCAGTTCTGAATACGTACCGGATAGGCGCGCGCATGGCCTCCTGCGTCGGTTCGCTAGGCCTGTTAACATTAATTGAAATGTTCTTTGATTACCCGCCGGAGATTCGCAAGGTCATTTACACCACCAATGCCATT
>CAYSMR010000185.1:0-4023 GCA_964432195.1 uncultured Zetaproteobacteria bacterium
CTCATTCTTTATCTACTTCGCTTTGATTATCGAATTCATCAAATAATGTTAACAGCCCCTAGGTAATAGCTCCCTATCAGACTGAACCATGGAATCACCCACTCCCGTTCATTGGACAGCCACCGCTTCTGTTCATACAGTCTCCGCCATGGCTGCTGTGGAACTGTTATATCAGGCTGCGCTCGATCTGACGGCGCCCCAAGCGCTGGTGATCAACGCGCAGCCCCATCCGCTGCTGGAGCAGCTGCAGCGGCATACAGGGCAGCTGGATCTGCAGCAGCATTTCAAACCGGCATACAATGCCATCCGCCAACACGGCCTGCCGGTCACGGCGACATGGCCGGAGAGCGAGCATCAATACGAACTGATTCTGCTGCTGCCGGCAAAAAACAGGCAGCAGACCCATGCCTGGATGGCGCGCGCGATGGCGCTGCTGAACAGCCACGGCACGCTGCTGTTCGCCTGCGCCAATCATCACGGCGCGAAGAGTTATCAATCGGCGCTCAAAACTTTGGCCGGTCAGGTCGCATCGCGCTCCAAGGCCAAGTGCAGGCTCTGCTCCGCCCACAAAACGGACGCATACAACAGCGCGCTGGCGGCAGAGTGGATCAGCAATGGCGAAGCGCGCCGCATCGATGCGCACGGCCTGATCTCGCGCCCCGGCCTGTTCAGCTGGATCCGGGCCGATGCCGGCTCCGCGCTGCTGCTGGAGCAGCTCCCTGCCCTGACCGGCGCCGGCATGGATCTCTGCTGCGGCTACGGACTGCTGGCCGCAACACTGCTGCGCGAATCGGATGCCGGTTCCCCGAACTCCACCACGCATATCGATCTGGTCGAAGCCGACCGGCTGGCGCTGGATTGCGCCGCGGAGAATACGGCCAAATGGCGGCCGCGGGTCAGCACGCACTGGCTTGATGCCGCCGGCGAAGCGCTGCCGGCAGGGCTCGACTGGGTGGTCTGCAATCCTCCGTTTCACAGCGGCCAGCAACGCGATGTTGAACTGGGACAGGCGATCGTTGCGCGCGCCTGCGACAGCCTGAAAAGCGGCGGCACGCTCTGGCTGGTTGCCAATCGCCAGCTCCCCTACGAGCATCTGCTGCGATCGCGGCTGCGGCAGTGCGAGGCTGCGATTGAACGCGACGGATTCAAGGTCATCAAGGGGATCAGATGAGCGCAAAAGCGGAACGGCTGGACAAACTACTATCCAATCTCGGCTACGGCGCGCGCAGGGATGTGCGCGGCTGGATCCGCGAGGGCTGGATCACCATCGACGGCGAAGCGGCCGTCTCGCCGGCCCAGAAGGTGCGCCCTGAACAGGTGCTGCTCGAAGGCGAACCGCTGGATCACCCGGACGGGCTGACGATCATCTATCACAAGCCGCTCGGCGCGGTCTGTTCGCGCAAGGAGGAGGGGCGACTGATCTACGCCGACTTTCCCGAGCGCTG
Organism: uncultured Zetaproteobacteria bacterium; assembly: GCA_964432195.1. Classification (GTDB taxonomy): domain Bacteria; phylum Pseudomonadota; class Zetaproteobacteria; order Mariprofundales; family Mariprofundaceae; genus Mariprofundus. Next base: position 1,446 of record CAYSMR010000185.1, read on the forward strand.
GATCGACCGCAAACCGCCGCTCTCCAGCGTCGGCCGGCTCGACAAGGAGACCAGCGGCCTGCTGATCGTGACCGACGACGGTCAGCTCAACCACCGCCTGACCAGCCCTAAGCAGCATATCTCCAAAACCTATGCGGTGACGCTGGAGCAGCCGCTCGACGGCAGCGAAATTGCCCGCTTCGCAAGCGGCACGCTGATGCTCGAAGGCGATGAGCGCCCCTGCCTTCCAGCCGAACTGGAGATCACCTCCGATACCGAGGCGCTGCTGGTGATGCATGAGGGGCGCTATCATCAGGTGCGGCGCATGTTCGCGGCCATCGGCAATCATGTCACGGCGCTGCAGCGCGTCGGCATCGGCGAGCTGATGCTGACGCAAACCGGACTGGCCGCTGGAGAATACCGGAGCATCGCAGCGGACGAACTGATGGCCCTGATCGCGCCCGAACGCGCGTAAGCAGATAAAACACAATGAAGAAGGCCCCTGCGAAAGGGGCCTTCGTGCATACTACGGACGGATCAATCGTCCTCGTATTTGTCGCGTCCGCGACGCTCGCGGTAATCCTTGTCCTTGTAGCGATCGTCGTAGCGATCCGAGCCTGCGTCATAGCCGGTGCGGCGCTGATAGTGGTGGCGCTGACCGCGATTCAAGCGCTTCAGGTTGCGCCGGGCCGGGTAGTAGTCCGAATCGATCGCCAGCGCCCGGTTGAAGTGACGGCGCGCAGCGCGGTAATCGCCCGCAGCATCAGCGCCACGCCCAGATCGTTATGCGCGGCCGGATTGTTCGGGCACTGGCGCAACCCTTTTCTCAGCAGCTGGATCTTGCGGTTCAGATTGCCGGCCCGGTGGGCCTGCTCGAAAAAGCGCGCGCCGCCGCGACAGGCGCGACGATGGTAACGCGGTGCGGATGGACGCACGCCGCGCTGCTCCTGCTATTCGGCAATCACAGCGCCGGCCAGCGCGCCGAGCGCCCCGCCGATGACCGCGCCCTCGGCCGCATTGCCGCTCTGATGTCCGGTGACGGCCTTAACGAGCTTGGTTATTCATAGAACACAAAGCATAACATGACCCAAAGGTTCACTTTATGCTGAGATTCACAACAGCAGAGAGAGAAAAGAAAATGGTCGGGGTGAGAGGGTTCGAACCTCCGACCTTACCGTCCCGAACGGTACGCGCTACCAGGCTGCGCCACACCCCGACTTGTTCAACAGGAGGCGCATATTAAGAGCCTGCCGCAGGAGTGCAACAAATAAATTAATAGGGGCGATGCGCCGAGAAATCGGCCAGATCGGCCAGCAACTGACGGATCTCGTCATCGGTATCGGTCGGCAACAGCTGCTTGGCGCGTTCGGCATAGTTGCGGGCCCGGCCCATCGCAAAGCCGGGGCCGTCCTGCGCCGCCACACGCTGCCGCACCCAGTCGCGATCGCCCGGCTGATATGCGCCGCGATCGGCAATCTCGGCCACCCGCCCGGCCAGCTCGGCATCGTGTTTCATTGCATGGATCAGCGGCAGCGTGATCTTGCCCTCTTCGAGATCGTGGCCGACCGGCTTGCCGGCCTGCTCGGCTTCGGCCAGATAATCCAGCGCATCATCCATCAGCTGGAATGCGACGCCCAGGCACATGCCGTATTCGGCCAATGCCGCGACGACATCGGCCGGCTGCCCGGCCGCATGCGCGCCCACCTCGCTGGCCGCCTTGAACAGCACGGCCGTTTTGCGCTCGATCACCTCCAGGCACTCGGCCTCGGCCATCTCCAGATGAAAGGTGCGCGAGAGCTGCAGCACCTCGCCCTCGGCCAGCGCATTGGTCACATCGCTCATCAGCTTCAGCATCGCCATATCGCCGTCGCTGACCATCATCTGAAAAGCGCGCGAAAAGAGATAATCGCCGACCAGCACCGATGCCTGATTGCCCCATACGCCGTTGGCCGACGGCGCGCCGCGCCGCTGATCGGAGGAGTCGACAACATCGTCATGCAGCAGCGATGCGGTATGAATAAACTCGACGACGACGGACAACGGAATATGGCGCTCGCCGCGATAGCCGAACAGCCGCGCCGTCAGCAGACAGAGCAGCGGGCGCAGCCGCTTGCCGCCACTATTGACAATATAGTGGCCGATGGCGGGAATCATCATGATATCGGACTGCAGATTCTGATGGATGCAGGCGTTCACCCGCGCCATATCAGATTCGCAGAGCCGCACCGCGCGCTCCAGGGGAGATTGCATTGATAAATCAGTCACGGGCCGTGCATCGTATGCGCGCACCCGGCCCCGTCAAGCGTGCCGTCGGGGCATTCGTTCGTTATGCTGCGGACATGGAAATCATTCTCGCATCCCGATCCCCCCGCCGCCTGATGCTGCTGCAGAGCGCCGGCCTTGCCGTAGAGGTGCGGCCGTCGCATATCGATGAGAGCGCGCGGCCCGGCGAACCGGTGCGCAATCTGGTCGACCGCCTGAGTCGCAGCAAGGCGCTGGCCATCGATGCGCCGGCCGATGTGCCGGTGATTGCGGCCGACACACTGGTCGCGGTCGGCGACCACCTGCTCGGCCAGCCGTGCGATCTGGCTGATGCGAA
>CAYSMR010000186.1:0-3960 GCA_964432195.1 uncultured Zetaproteobacteria bacterium
GTCGAACCGGATAGTCCAGCCCCTCCAGCGGCAGCAGCGTCTCCAGCGCGGCGACGCGGTCGCGTCTGGCGCTGGTTTCCGGATGCCTGGCGATCAGGAACGAACAGATATCGCAGTACTCCTCGATCGAGATATCGTAGGTGCCGATGCGGCGGCCCAGCGCGATAATCTCCTCCTTGTCGGCGCCGATCAGCGGGGGGAGCAGCGGCAGATCGGAGGCGTCGTAGATGGCATGGATATTGGCCAGCGTCTGGCTGGCGACCTGCCCGAGCGAATCGCCGGTGACCAATGCCTGCGCTTTTTCCTGGCGCGCAATGCCGGCCGCCGAGCGGATCATCTGGCGTTTGTAGATGATCATCCGGTATTCGGCCGGCACATGAGCGATGGCGTGGCGCTGGAACTCCTCCAGATCGATCATATACAGCTTCACGCGCCCCTGATAGCGCGACAGGCAGCGGGCCAGATCCCTGATCTTGGCGAAATCGCGATTGATCGTGCTGTTGTAGAGGTGGACCAGCACGACCTCCATGCCACGCTTCATCATCGTGTACGCGGCGACCGGCGAATCGATGCCGCCGGAGAAGAGCACGACGCCGCGCCCGGAGCTACCGACCGGCAGGCCGCCGATTCCGGTGATCTTGCGCGTATAGATATAGGCGGCCCTGGCACCGACCTCGACGCGCACGTCGATCTCCGGGTTGTCCAGATTGACGGCCAGATTTAGCTGATTTTTCAGAAAACCGCCGACCTCGAAATTCAGCTCAGGCGACGGGATCGGGAACGCCTTGTTGCTGCGCTTGCTGGTCACACGGAACGGTTTGCCGGCCACATCCGGGCCGTAGTCGCTCAGCACCGCTTCACGCGCCGTCTGCTGCATCGCGGCCAGCTCCAGTTCGCACTCATGGGCGACCGAGAAGTTGCGAATGCCGGGAATCAGGGCCAGATAATCGAGCAGCTCGTCGGAGACCGATTCGAGATCGGCGGTCATGCGGCCGTGTTCGCGGTGGAAGCCGCCGGGCTTCAGCAGCGGCCCGAGCACCCGTTTGATATTCTGCGCCATGCGGCGCTCGAAGGTGGAGCGGTTCTTGCCCTTCAGCGAGAGCTCACCGAAATGAAATAGAATTTTTGGCATGGCGCGGAAGCTAGCGGCTTCCCTCATAAGTTACAGGGCGAATGCGCGCTTATCCGGCCAGCGCTTCCTGTTTTGCTTCGAGTTGCTGCCAGCGTTCATAGGCCTCCTCCAGCTGTGTTTGCAGCCGGTTCAGACGTTCCTGATCGTTGCGGAAGCCTTCGGCATCGGTCGTGAAGTAGTCGGGATTGCAGAAGCGGGATTCGATGGCCGCCTTCTCCTCTTCCATCGCCTCGATCGCGGCGGGCAGAGACTCCAGCTCCTGCTGCTCCCTGTAGCTCAGCTTGGTCGGCTTTCTGGCCGGTCTGGCTGTTGTCGGCGCCGGCGTTTTCGGGGCCTGCTGTTTCGCCGCTTCCTGCTCCTGCAGGCGGCGTGTTTTCCAGGCCAGATAGTCGGAGTAGCCGCCCTCGATCGGGATAATTCTGCCGCCGCCCTCGAAGGCCAGCACGCGCGATGCGACCCGGTCCATAAAGGCGCGGTCGTGCGAGACGACAATCACCGTGCCGTCATAGCGGGCCAGCGCCTGCTCCAGCACGGTCAGCGTGCCGATATCCAGATCGTTGGTCGGCTCGTCGAGCACCAGCAGGTTGGCCGGCTCCAGCAGCAGCTTCGCCAGCATCAGTCGGCCGCGCTCGCCGCCGGAGAGGGCGGCCACGCGGGCGTTCAGGCGCTCCTTGTCGAACAGGAAATCCTGCATATAGGAGACGATATGGCGCGGTTCGTGGCCGCCGATATGCACATAGTTGCCGCCCTGCGGCAGCAGCACATCCTTGAGCCTGAGCGATGCGTCGAGTTCGCGCATCTGGGTCAGAAAGGCCGGCGCCAGCCGTACCCCGTGGCGCACGCGTCCGGTGTCCGGCGTCAGCTCGCCGAGCAGCATCTTCAGCAGCGTTGTCTTGCCGATGCCGTTAGCGCCGACCAGACCGACCCGGTCGCCGGCCATGATTTTGTGGCTGAAATGGTCGCAGATGATCGTATCGCCGAAGCGATGCGAGAGTTCGATCGCCTCGATCAGCATCTTGCCCGGCTTGACGCCGCAGGAGACGCGCAGTTCGACATCGCCGCTGCGCAGTCGGCGGCCGGCGCGCTGTTTGCGCAATTCCTCGAGACCGCGCACCCGCCCCTCGTTGCGGGTGCGTCGGGCCGGAATGCCCTGCCGGATCCAGCGCTCCTCGCCGGCCAGCAGGCGATCGAACTTGCGATGCTGACTCTCTTCGATGGCCAGCATCTCGGCCTTCTTCTCCAGATATTCGGCGTAGCTGTACGGAAAATGGCGCAGTTTGCCGCGATCGAGCTCGATAATCTCTTCGGCGATGGCATCGAGAAAGTAGCGGTCGTGGGTGATGAACAGCACCGAACCGGGGAAGGCGACGACAAAATCCTCCAGCCACTCGATCGATTCGATATCGAGGTGGTTGGTCGGCTCATCGAGCAGCAGCACGTCCGGCTCCGATACGACGGCGCGGGCCACGGCGACGCGGCGCAGCCAGCCGCCGGAGAGTTCGCTGACGTCGCGCTCCGCATCCAGCTTCAGTTTCGAGATGGCGGTTTCGATGCGGGTATGGAACTGCCATGCGTTAAGCCGCTCCAGCTCGGATTGCAACGCCTCGACCTGCCTGAGCAGGCGCGCATCATCGCTGTGCGCATCGAGCTGATGCAGCGCGTTATGATATTCCTCCAGCGTGCGCGCCACTTCGCCGAGCCCCTCGGCGACGACATGGAATACGCTCTGCCCGGCCGCAAAATGAGGGTCCTGCGGCAGATAGGCGACGCGGGTGCTGGCGCGCAGCGTCACGTCGCCGGCATCGGGTTCGATCAGGCCGGCCATGATTTTTAACAACGTCGATTTGCCTTCGCCGTTGCGCCCGATCAGGCCGATGCGCACGCCGCGACCGATGGAGAGGCTGACGTCGTCGAGCAGCACCTGCGGTCCGAAGGCTTTGTGGAGATGGTTGAGGGTCATGATCGGCATGCGCGAAGCATACCCTCAATTGGAGATAATGGGATAAAAACGCCCCGCACAGGCGGCGGGGCGGAGAAGCCTACTGGTCGCCGACCGGAATGCCGGCCGCTCTGTAGGCATAGGACCAGAAGCAGGACTCACGGACGAAATAGTGGGAGCGATTGTGATCGCGGACCAGCAGTCCGTCGCTGCATGGCTGTACGATAAAGTTTCTGCTGCCGGAGAACCGGTCGGCGATTCTTCTTGCCCGAGTGCCATCCATATTGCACCTCCCGCCAGGTGTATGCCCGGCTGTTGTTCTCATCTGCTAAAACTATCGCATAACGCGTGCCAACCTTGAGCCGCCCGCAGCCCGCGCCGCCTCGCGCGCTGCGCCGGATATTGCCGGCCGGCGGCAATCATTGCCGCTGCTGCTATAGTTTTTATATGGTCAGTCGGATCTGTTTCAATGCCCTGACATGTTATGCGTCGTAAGATGGCGATAGCTGCGCCGACTACAGCCCATGCAACGGCGCCCGGTCGGCAACCAACCCCTCTTCCCGCCGGCTGGGCACCAGGCTTTATCGATCATATGGCGCGGATACAAAAAGAGGGGGCTTGCCGCCCCCTCACTGTATCTGACTGTTGAAAGCTCTCGGCAATCAGAAGTGATAATTCAGCGTGCCGACCGCGCCCCATACCTTGGTTTTGAAGCCAGAACCCAATTTTACGTTGGTCCAGTACTGCATCCATTCGGCGCCAACAGAGAGCTGATCGTTCATATTAGGGCCTGTTAACATTATTTGATGAATTCGATAATCAAAGCGAAGTATAGACACTGCTGTCCGGTTAAGAAATTAGCAGGAAGAAAGGAGGCCTGAATTCGCAA
>CAYSMR010000187.1:0-3952 GCA_964432195.1 uncultured Zetaproteobacteria bacterium
TTGAAATCGTGCGCTATGCCGCCGGCCAACAGCCCGAGCGACTCCAGCCGCTGCGTATGCTCCAGCTGCTGGCTGCGTTGCTTGGCCTCGGTGATATCGCGGTCGATGCAGATCTGGTGATGCACCTGCCCCTGCTCATCCATAATCGGCGAGATCCGGCGCGCCACCAGCCGCTGCTCATTGCCGTCGGGATGAAACAGCATTTCGCCGTTCCAGCTCTGGCCGTTATTGATCGTGCTGAGAATCTCGTTATAGGTCGCATCCCCCTCGCTGCCGCCGCGCAGCTCCGCAGCCTGCATACCGATGATCTGTTCCATCGGTCGCCGATAGAGCACAGCCGCGGCCGGATTTGCGAATTCGATGAGGCCGCGGCCGTCGAGCACCATGATCGACTCCCGGCTCGCATCGATCGCCTGGATCAGCAACTCCAACTGCTGCTCGGTCTGCCTGCGCGCCGTCATATCGCGCGCAATTGCATGCACGGCGACAGGCGCCCCGTCACGACTGATCAGCGTCGAGTTGATCTCCAGATTATGGCGGCGCCCGTCACGATCGATCGCGTCGACCTCGTAGATCGTATTGCCGCCGTCGCGCCGCTTGCGCGCCAGCATTGCTGTCAACCGCTCCCGATGCTCGGGCGCGACGATATCAAACACATTCCGGCCGACCACCTCGCCGCCGAACTGCTCCCGGCAGGCGCTGTTGGCGGTCATGATCCGGCCCTCCATATCCATCGCGAAAATCAGATCGTTGCTGTGCTCGACAATCGCGGCCAGCCGCGACTCCTGCTCGCGGGCAGTCTGCAGGCGGGCTCTGTTGCGACAGTTGTCGATAGCGACACTGGTCAGACTGGCCAGTTGCTCGATCTGCTGCAGCTCCGCCTCATCCGGGCTGCGCACCTGCCGGTAATACATCGCAAAAGAGCCGATCACGCCGCCGTCGGCATCTCGAATCGGTTCCGACCAGCAGGCTCTCAGGCCGAAAGCCTGTGCAGCATCGCGGTAATCCGCCCAGAGCGGATCATTCGCAATATCGGAGACAATCACCCGTTCGTTGCTGAACATCGCCGTGCCGCAGGAGCCGGCGCACGGGCCGATCTCGATGCCGCCAACGGCCGCATTCCACGCATCCGGCAGGCCGGGTGCTGCGCCGCTACGCACATGCCGACCGTCATCATCGAGCAGCAGGATCGATGCGATCATATCCGGTCGCTGCGCCTCGACCCGACGCACAATCGTATTCAGAATATCGGCAAGCACGCCGCGATGACGGGCGATCGCATCGAGTATCTGCTGCTGCAGTTCAAGCAGCTGTTCATGCGCCTGGCGCTGCCGAACCTCTGCGGCCAACTGCTCATTATTGCGCATCATATCGTCGAGCATGCCGGTATTACGACGGGCGATCATCGACAGCGCCGCCATATAGATCAGATCGGCGATGCCCAGCGTCGTATAGATGCCGCCGGACTGACTGAAAAACCAGAACCCCAGCGGTATCAGCACCGGCAACATAAAGGCGTAAAACAACTGCATGCGGCCGGCATAGGCATTGCTGGTGCCGGCCACCAGGCCGATCAGGATAATGACCAGCAGCAGCTGATGCTGAGCATCTAGGCCGGAGAGAAACAGCGGCACTGTTGCTCCCCAGAGCAGACCGGCCAGCGCTGTCAGCGACAGCTGCAGATGCCGGTCATCCGGACGCAGGTAGAGCAGCCCCAGCCGCAGCGCCAATACGCCCAGCAGGGTCAGCAGCCAGTAGGCACGCAGCGGCGCGGCGAGCAGATCCCACAATGCCAGCGCCAGCAGGGATGCGAGCATGGCCGCGACAACGATCGACGTTGCGATCTGGCACCGGGTCGCTGTTTCAACGCTTGCAATCGGATCAGGCGTGCGGCTGTTCATCGTGGTATACTCCCGCTTCAGGTCGTTGCAGACATAAAACAACATCCATGCCATCGATCATCCCGGCGCCTCTGTCGCGGCCGCGCCGGCCAGTGCTATGACTGCGCGTCACTGCTGCAGCATCCGGCGGATATGTTGCGACAGCTCGGAGATCTGTACCGGCTTGGAGAGAATCACCGTCTACTCCTGTTCATCAGCGCTCAGATGCACCTTGCCCTGGTCATAACCGGCCATAAACATGACCGGCATCGACGGGCTGAGCGCCCGGATACGGCGGAACATCTCCACGCCGCTCATCTCCGGCATCGTCACATCGGTAATCACGACAGCGATCTCGCTCTGATGCTTCCGGAAGTGGGCCAGCCCCTGCTTGCCATTGCTTGCCATTGCTTGCCATTGCTTGCCATTGCTTGCCATTGCTTGCCATTGCTTGCCCGGGGCACCCGATAGCCCAGCTCCTCGAGCACCTCGGTGATCGCATGCCGCAACAGCGGTTCATCATCGACCAGCAGCAGCGTTTCATGATTGCGGCTGGGCAGCGGCTTGCCCTGCTCATGGCCGGAATCGACAACAACGGCAGCCTCCACAACAGGCAGATAGATCTGGAACATCGCGCCGGGCGTGCTCTCCACCTCGATCACGCCTTGATGGGCCGTGGAACGCTGTGGAGAGACCAAGCCCGGTCCCCTTGCCGACCTCTTTGGTCGTAAAAAACGGATCAAACACCCTCTCGACAGTTTCGGCATCCATGCCATGGCCGCTGTCGCTGATATTCAGACAAGCATAGTCACCGATCTTCAGCCCTTCATGACGACGGAAAAACTCCGTGTCCGGCCGGCAGCGCTCCAGGCGCACGCCAATCTGTTTCTCGGCACTCTGTTCAACGGCGTCGCGCGCATTATTCATCATATTCATCAGCACCTGCTGCAGTTGAACCGCATCACAGTGCACATAGATATCCGGATCGATCATCTGCAGGTCGAGCCGAATATCCTCGGCAATACCGAGTCTGACCGTTTTGAACGCCTCCTTGACCAGCACGGCCAGCGGCAGATCCTGCTGGTCGCGGAAAAACTCCTTATGGGCAAAGGTCAGCAGCTGCTTGATCATATCAGCCGCCTGCTCGGAGATGCTTTCAATCGATTCGAGATAGGAGAGCACTTCCGGCCTGTCTGCGGCCTTGCGCTTGACCAGATAGGTTTTGCCGACAATGCCGGTGAGCAGATTATTGAAATTGTGTGCGACGCCGTCAATCGCAAACGCCGCGATAGCCGGCAGGCGGAAACAGAGCAGTAAGGCGTTGGCTTTCACCAGACTGGCTTGATCTGTAATATCACCCTGCTTGGTCAGACACTCATTTTGACGCATTTTTCCAAAAATGCCCCCTCACTAATATGCAGCAACGCGGCAACACGGCAACACGATGAAACAGCTTTTGTTCATACAGATCAATTTTCCCATTGGATGCTGCAATTGACCAGAGATCTTTCAGTAATATCACCCGCTCGTGAGCAGGCATACTTTTGCATAGTTTCGCCGCAACTTTTCCAACCTTTTTGATTGATGTTCGGGAAGACCTCAATTTTTTGTCTGACTTCATCATCACCAAGGTTAAATCAACGGGCGAGAATATGAATAATACGGTCTGCTTGAGCATCATGGGCATGCCCATCGGCCCAAACCATGGCTACCAGTAATCGCGATATTAATTCCTCTTTCTCGGCATCTCCAAGCGGCGGTTCTGCTGCAAAAAATAAATCAAATAACATATACGCACCTCACAAATGTTAAATTTACATGGCATCGATTACTTCCATTCGATCGTTTGCCCACTGGATAGATCCGGCATATAGCGATACCTGCTCTGAATCGCCAACCCCCACATCCTGTGATAATTCACCAAGCCGGCCCCATTCCACCCTTTCAAGCGCACAAATCAGCGCCAACCTGTTTGCAGCATCACTGGGCTATTAATCCGCATTTTTCCAGTCACTATAACACTGCTGTCCGGTTAAGCATCGATCAGTGCCAACTGTAGTAAATTCATAACC
>CAYSMR010000188.1:0-3945 GCA_964432195.1 uncultured Zetaproteobacteria bacterium
CAGAGTGTGAGGCCCGGTGCCGACAGTCAGCGGTTTCGGATATTCGTTGTTATCGGTGTAGAACGCTTCAAACAGCGTAACGCCGGTGTTGCCGTCAGCCGCAGCTGCTGCGTTGAACGCCTTGGTGCGGTAGTTTGAGAACTGCGGAATCGCGATGGCGGCCAGAATGCCGATAATGGCAACCACGATCATCAGTTCGATCAGGGTGAAGCCCTGTTCTTTCTTCGAAATATTCATGTGGAATGTTTCTCCTTGTGTGATTTGCCACTGCTGTGGCTTGTGAAGAGTGCGAGCAATGGCTGTGCCAGCCAGATCGGCCTGTTTGCCGTGCATAATGGCGGGTGGTGACAAAATATGTCACTGCCGCATGTCCTGACTGGTCACTATTGCGGGGCGGTGGGCGAGAACGGACGCTTCTGGCAGGGTACGCGAAACAATTCTGTTGAGGAGAGGCATGGCGATCAAACTATTCAAGATGCGGCATGTGCCGGATGATGAGGCGGCCGAGATCCGGCAGCTGCTGGAGAGCCACGAGATCAAGTTCTACGAGACCGAGGCCGGCGGCTGGGGCATCTCCGCGCCGGCGATCTGGATTCATGACGAGAGCCGGCTGGCCGAGGCGCAGGCGTTGATCGATGCCTATCAGCAGGAGCGGGCGCAGCGCGCCAGAGCCGATTATGCGCAGCTGAAAAGCGAGGGGCGGCATCCGACGCTGTGGGGCAATATCCGGCGGCACCCGTTGCAGGCCGTGCTGCTGCTGTTGATGGCGATCTTTGTTCTCTATGTCACGCTGGCGCCGTTTATCGACTTGTAACGATTCAGGCCCATTCACTGCGGAGTACGCAGAGGGCGGGCAATGCCGGGCCGGATTCCGTCCGGTCGCTGTTCCAATTCACACCATTATCCACTCGAGTTTCCTGCTCGATGCCCGGTGATTGCTGTTGAATGATGCTAACTTTCCGCACTGTGCTGAATGGCTGCGTCGATTTCTCCCGGGTTTCTCGAACCGCTGATGGCATTCTGCCGCGTCATATCTATATTTGCGCCGTAGACATACGCAGGGCAGGGAGTGAACATGATCAATCTGGGCGTCAATATCGACCATATCGCGACGCTGCGACAGGCGCGCGGCACCAGCTACCCCGATCCGCTGGATGCGGTGGAGATCTGTCTGGACGCCGGCGCCGGCAGCATCACGGCCCATCTGCGCGAGGATCGCCGTCATATTCAGGACCGCGATATCGAGCGGCTGTGCGCCATTCCGGGGCTGCATCTGAATATGGAGATGGGCGCAAACGAGGAGATTGTTGCGCTCTGCGAACGGTTGCGGCCGGCCGCTTGTTGCCTAGTGCCGGAGAAGCGCGAGGAGCTGACCACCGAAGGCGGGCTGGATGTCGTGGCGCATCGGGATCGTCTGGGCGATGTGGTCGGCCGGCTCTCTGCGGTCGGCGTGCGCGTTTCGATGTTCATCGATCCGATTCCGGCCCAGATCGAGGCGAGCCGGGCTATCGGCGCGCCGGTGATCGAGTTGCATACCGGTCACTATGCGAATTATCAGGGCGAGGCGCGCGTGCGCGAGCTGGCTGCACTGACCGGGGGCGCCAGGCTGGCCGGCGAGATCGGCCTGATTGTGCATGCCGGCCACGGGTTGACGATTGAGAATACGCCGCCGATCTGCGCGATTGCCGAGGTCGAGGAGCTCAATATCGGCCATGCGATTATTTCGGATGCGATATTCAAGGGGCTACACCGGGCCGTCGCCGATTTCAGGGCGGTGATGACGCGTTGATGCAGGTCGTGGTGCGGGCCGCTCCAGGGGCAGGCTGATGGCGATCATCGGCATCGGTGTTGACCGGGTCGTGATTGCGCGCATTACCCGGCTGCATGCACGCTTCGCCGCGCGTTTTGAGCAGCGCGTCTATACGGCGGCTGAAATCGCGCAGGCGCAGGCAAAGGGAAATCCGTCCCGCCGACTGGCGATGCTGTTTGCGGCCAAGGAGGCCGTGGCCAAGGCGCTGGGAACCGGTTTTCGCGGCGTGGCGCCGCATCATATCGAAACAATCCACCAGCAATCCGGCAAGCCGGAGGTGACGCTGTACGGTGGCGCGGCGGCGGCGGCCGAGCGGCTCGGCGTGGCGCGCGTGCATATCTCGTTGAGCGATGATGACGGCATTGCGATGGCATTCGCGGTGGCCGAGTCGGCGTAATAAGACGCGGGCTTCTGGCCGGGCGGTTTGAGCATTGACAACAGCCGGGTATTGACAACAGCCGCTCGCAGCGGGGAGTTTGTCACATCGGGAGCGTGAGGACGTCGCAGGAGGGGAGAGCCTATGGAACAGACACGAATTGTGACAGCCGCGCAGATGCGCCGGGCGGATCAATTGACGATCGAGGCCGGCACGTCCGGTTTTACGCTGATGCAGCGGGCCGGTCAGGCGGTCACCGCGGCGGTGGTCGAGTGCATGCCCGATTACGGCCGCATCGTGATTGTGGCCGGACCGGGCAATAACGGCGGCGACGGTTTTGCGGCGGCGACAGTGCTGCGCCAGCGCCGTATTCCCGTTACCGTCGTGACATTGACGGCGTGCGACGATTTGAGCGGCGACGTGCTGGCTCATGCCGAACAGGCGCGCGCAGCCGGCGTCAAGATTCGCGAGGCGCTCAGTGGGCGCAAGCCCTGCGAGCTGGGGCGCTGGTTGCTGCGCGCGGTGATGATTGTCGATGCGATATTCGGCACCGGCCTGAACCGGCCGCTGAATGAACGGATGCAGGGAGTTGTGGCACAGATCAACGGCAGTGATCGGCCGGTGTTCAGTATCGATATTCCGAGCGGCATCTGCGCGGATACAGGGTTCGTACTTGGCGCGGCCGTGCAGGCCGATTTTACGCTGCCGATCGCGGCGACCAAATGGGGACACTGGCTGGGTGACGGGCGCGATTACGCCGGTCGGCTGCTGCCCGTGGCCGATATCGGTATCGGTGATGATGCGATCCGCGCGGCCTGGACACACGATTGCGGTCATGCATCCGAACAGCCGGCGGCCGGGCGGGCGAATGAAGCGTGCTTCTGCGTTGCCAGCGCCGGCGTGATCGGCGAAGCAGAGATCGCTGCGGCTTGGACGGTGCGATCACGTACGGCGCACAAGGGCTGTTATGGCCATGTGCGGATTTTCGGCGGTTCGGTCGGTTTCAGCGGCGCGCCGCAGCTAGCCGGACTCGGCGCCCTTGCCGCCGGCGCAGGTCTGGTCAGCATTGTTTGTCCGGATGAGGTCTGGCCGGTGATTGCGGCCGGTCATGCCGAGATCATGGTACATCCCGAATCGCGCGCCAACTGGCAGGGCGCGGATGCGCTGGTGATCGGGCCGGGCTGGGGCCGGGAGCGAGGTGAACTGCTCCAGCAGTTGCTGAACGCGGGCGCGTCGCTGGTGATCGATGCCGATGCGCTGAATATCATCGCGGAGAGCGAGCCGCTGCAGCGCCGGCTCTCGGCCCGAAGCGCGCTGAGCGTCATCACGCCGCATCCGGGCGAGGCGGCGCGTCTGCTCGGGGTCAGTGTTGCGGAGATTCAGCAGGATCGTAAGCGAGCCGCGCTGATGTTGACGACCCGTTATAATTGCCGGGTTGTGCTGAAGGGCGCTGAGACGCTGATTGCGTCACCGGCGCGCGATTTGCTGCTCAATCCGTTCGGCTCGCCGCAGCTGGCTGTGGCCGGTTCCGGTGATGTGCTGGCCGGTATGATCGGTGCGCAGTTGGCCAGGCATGACCTGGATGCGGCCAGTCCCGATCGGCTGATTGCAGCTGCGGTGGCGCTGCACGGGCAGGCAGGCGCATGCGGCGGTTGGTATCTGGCCGGGGAACTGGCCGGATCGGCGGCCGGATTGCGGCGGCGGATCGAGCAGGGTGGAAAGCGTGCCTGAACAGGCATAGCATGCAGGATGGCAGAGG
>CAYSMR010000189.1:0-3944 GCA_964432195.1 uncultured Zetaproteobacteria bacterium
TGCGGGATGGCGTGCCAACCCGCGTGGTCAGCACGCAACTGGTCGAGGCCGGCGTCGATCTCGATTTCCCGGTGGTTTATCGGGCGCTGGCGGGGCTGGATTCGATCGCGCAGGCGGCCGGGCGCTGCAATCGCGAGGGGAAGCTGAAGGAGAAGGGGCGGGTGGTGGTGTTCGTGCCGCCAAGGCCGCCCTATGGCCTGATGCGCCATGCCCAGCAGAAGACGATTTCGATGATGAGCGAAGTGCGAAGCGATCCGCTTGCGCGCGAGCATTTCACCAGGTTTTTCAGTCTGTTCTACCGGGATCAGGAACTGGACAAGAAAGGACTCGGCAATCTTTTGCACGCCGAGGCCGATCTCTCCGGTGTTCAGTTTCGTACGGCAGCGCTGCGGATGCGGATGATCGAGGACGAGGGGCGGACGGTGTTCGTGCGCTTCGATGAGACGAGCGAGCGGCTGCTGGAGGAACTGCACCACGCAGGGCCAAGCCGGGAACGGATGCGGCGCTTGCAGCGCTATTCGGTGAGCGTTCGGACATGGGTGTTTGAAAAGCTGCTGGCGAGGGAGGACATCGAGCCGGTGTGGGGTGAGATGCATGCGCTGGTCAGCCCGGCATTGTATGACCAGAAGCTTGGTCTATTGTTGGATGGCGATGCGCTGGATGCCGGTTCGATGATCGTGTGAGGTGTGTATGAACAGTTTTTGTCTGGAAGTATCAGGAGATTTCGCTTGTTTCACCCGGCCGGAGATGAAGGTGGAGCGGGTCTCCTATGATGTGATGACGCCGTCCTCCGCGCGGGCGATTTTCGAGGCGATTCTCTGGAAGCCGGCGATCCGCTGGCAGGTAGAGAGGATCGAGGTGCTGAACCCGATCCGCTGGATCAACCTGCGGCGCAACGAGGTCGGCGCGGTGATTCCGACGATCAATCCGGAAACGGCGACCAGGAAGGGTACGCCGCTGGGGCTGGGCATCGAGGATGCGCGCCAGCAGCGGGCGGGGCTGTTCCTGCGCGATGTGCGCTACCGCATCCATGCCCGGTTCGGGATGACGGACGAGGCGGGGGAAGGCGACACCCCAGTGAAGTTCGCCGAGATGTTTCGCCGCCGGGCCTCGAAGGGCCAGTGCTTCAACCAGCCTTATCTCGGTTGCCGCGAGTTCTCCTGCGATTTCCGCCTGATCGAGTCGCTGGAAGGCGAGCCGACGCCGATCACCGAGACGCGCGATCTGGGTTGGATGCTCTACGATATGGATTTCAGCGATCCGGGCGATCCCAGGCCGCTCTTCTTCCGCGCCCGGATGGAGGAGGGCGTGGTGGCCGTGCCGCCACGCGACTCGGAGGAGGTGCGCGGATGATTTTGCAGGCATTGGCGGAGTATTACGAGCGGAAGCGGGAGGAACTCGCTCCGGCGGGATTCGAGAACAAGGAAGTCCCGTTCGTTCTGGAAATCGACGCCGACGGGCGACTGATTCAGATTGAGGACACGCGCAGCGGCGAGGGGAAGCGCAAGCGGGCGCGTGCGTTTCTGGTGCCGCAGGGCGTGAAAAAGACCTCCGGGATTGCGGCGAACCTCTTGTGGGATACTGCCGAGTATGTGCTTGGCGTGGATACGCGAGGCAAGCCCGAGCGCGTGGCCCAGCAACACGAGGCGTTTCGCGCGCGCGTCGAGGCGCTTGCATCGGCAATCGGAGACGATGAGGGCGTGCAGGCGGTCAGGCGTTTCTACGATCGGATCGATCTGGCGGAGTTGGAGCATTTGCCCGCGTGGGCGGAGATTCTGGAGGCCAATCCGCTGATGAGCTTCCGGTTGCGGGGAGCTTCGGAGCTGGTGTGCCAGCGGCCTGCCGTGATCGAGGTGCTTCAATCGGCGGAGAGCACGGATGCGGAGAAGGTCGTCTGCCTCGTCTTCGGCGGGGAAGATGAAGTCGAGCGCCTGCATCCCGCGATCAAGGGGGTGTGGGGAGCGCAGACCAGCGGCGCGAACATCGTTTCCTTCAATCTGGATGCATTCAACTCCTACGGGAAGAAGCAGGGGGCAAACGCGCCGGTCGGGAAGCGGGCGGCATTCGCCTACACCACGGCGCTGAATCACCTGCTCCGCAAGGGCTCGGAGCAGCGGGTGCAGGTGGGCGATGCGAGCACGGTGTTCTGGGCGGCGAAGGCCACGCCGATGGAGGCCGTGATCCCCGGCCTGTTCGGGCAGGACAAGGACGACCCGGATCGCCATACGCAAGCGGTAAGGACGCTGCTGGAAACGGTGTATCATGGCCGCTATACGCCGGACGACCGCGACACGCGCTTCTATGTGCTCGGGCTTGCGCCGAACGCCGCGCGGATTGCCGTGCGGTTCTGGCATGTCGGCACGGTGGGCGAGTTCTCCGAGCGCATCGTGCGCCATTTCGAGGATTTGAAGATCGTGCACGGGCCGAACGAGCAGGAATACCTGCCGCTGTTCCGGCTGCTGGTCGCCACCGCCGTGCAGGGCAAGGCGGAGAACATCCCGCCCAATCTCAGCGGCGAGGTGATGCGTGCGATTCTGGAAGGCGCGCCCTATCCGCGGACGCTGCTTGCCGGCGCCATCCGGCGCATCCGCGCCGAACGGCAGGTGGGCTATGTCCGCGCGGCCATCATCAAGGCATGTCTGAACCGGAAAGCAAAGGAGAAAAAGGAGGAAATCACCGTGGCACTTGATCCGGACAACACCAATCCCGGCTACCGGCTGGGGCGGCTTTTTGCCGTGCTCGAAAAAATCCAACAGGAGGCAAGTGGTGACATCAATGCGACGATCCGCGACCGCTACTACGGCTCGGCGTCCAGCACGCCGGTGGCAGTGTTCGCCACACTGCTGAAGCTGAGCAAACACCATCTGGCGAAGCTGAATCCGGGGCGGGCCATCAATCTGGAGCGGCTGATCGGAGAGATCATGGACGGCATCGCCGATTTTCCGCCCCATCTGTCGCTCGAGGATCAGGGCCGGTTCGCGATCGGCTACTACCATCAGCGCCAGGCGCTGTTCACCAAATCCAACGATGAAGGAGAGAACCAATGAACGATCCCATTCAGAACCGTTACGACTTCGTGCTGCTGTTCGATGTGCAGGACGGCAACCCCAACGGCGATCCGGACGCCGGCAATTTGCCGCGCGTGGACGCCGAGACCGGCAAGGGGCTGGTTACCGATGTCTGTCTCAAGCGCAAGGTACGCAACTATGTGGGGCTGAAGCATGGCGAGAATCCGCCTTATGAGATCTATGTGAAGGAAAAGGCCGTGCTCAACAAACAGCATGAGCGCGCCTATGTCGGGATTGGTGCTGAGGATGAGTTGAAGGGCGACAAAAAGCGCAAGGGTGGCGCGCGGGTGGAAGAGGCGCGGAAATGGATGTGCCGGAACTTCTACGATGTCCGCACCTTCGGCGCGGTGATGTCCACCGGCGTGAACTGCGGGCAGGTGCGCGGCCCCGTGCAAATGACCTTTGCCCGAAGCATCGACCCTGTGGTGGCGCTGGAGCATTCGATCACCCGCATGGCGGTGGCGACTGAAGCCGAGGCCGAAAAGCAGGATGGCGACAACCGGACGATGGGCCGCAAGTTCACGGTTCCCTACGGCCTCTATCGCGCGCACGGCTTCGTTTCCGCGCCACTGGCCGGGCAAACCGGGTTTTCGGAAGACGACCTGAATCTGCTCTGGGAGGCGTTGGCCAACATGTTCGAACACGACCGCTCCGCCGCGCGCGGGCTGATGGCCACGCGCAAGCTGGTCGTGTTCAAGCATGATTCAAACATGGGCAACGCGCCGGCACATGCGCTGTTCGACCGGGTGCGGGTGAAGCGCAGGGAGGGCGTGCGCGTGCCGCGCGGCTTCGGAGATTACGAGGTGACGATCGATCGCGAAGCGTTGCCTGCGGGTGTGTGCATCATCGAAGTGGTGTAATATCGGGATAATGGCG
>CAYSMR010000190.1:0-3920 GCA_964432195.1 uncultured Zetaproteobacteria bacterium
GGTTCCGATCCTGCCGGTACGCGGTGAAATCATCGATGCACAGGGGCGCAAGCTAGCCATAAACCGCATCGCCTATCGCGTCTCACTGATTCCCGCACGCGTCGAGCAGCTGGATGACACGCTCGACAGGCTCACGGAGATGCTGGCATGGTCGCCGGCCAAGCGGCGGCTGATCGACAGGCGGATCAAACGGGCCCGCCGTCCGGATCGTCCGGTACTGCTCGATGACAAGCTGCAGTGGACGCAGGTTGCGCCGTTGAGCGCCCGACTGCATCACCTGCCCGGCGTCAATGTCGAAGCAGGCAGCTATCGCCAGTATCCGTATGCCGAGCTGACCTCGCACCTGATCGGCTATTTGTCGCTGGCCCGCGAGCGCGATATCGATGCCGGTTTCCTGCCCAATGAGTTCATTGGCCGCACCGGCGTCGAAAAATCATTTGAGCGCGTACTGCATGGTCAGCCCGGCCATCAGCGCGAGGAGGTCGATGCGCGCGGCCGGCGCGTTGCCGTGCTCAAGCGCACGCCGCCGATCATGGGCGAGCAAATCCGACTTACCCTCGATGTCGATGTGCAGCAGGCCGCCTCCGATGCACTCGGCGACCGTACCGGCGCCGTCGTCGTGCTCGATGTACGCAATGGCGCGGTGATCGCGATGCTGAGCAAGCCCGGCTACAACACCAACCGTTTTATTACCGGGCTGGAGTCGCAGCAGTGGCAGGCCTGGCTGAACAATCCGGAGAAACCGCTGCTCAACCGCGCCACCCAGGCCGCCTATCCGCCGGCCTCGACCTTCAAACTGATCACCGGTCTGGCCGGACTGCAGCACGGCGCGCATCTGGCCCGGGGCAGCTCGACCTGCCCCGGCTATCTGCAATTCGCCGATCGCAAGCTCCGCTGCTGGAAACGCACCGGCCACGGCGCAGTGACGCTGCACTCGGCACTGGTGCAGTCCTGCGACGTCTATTTCTATCAGCTCGGCGATCAGCTCGGCATGGCCGCTATCTCTGATGCTGCCCATGAGTGGGGACTGGGCGAAAAAACGCATATCGATCTGCCGCCGGAAGCACGCGGCATTATCCCGACCCATCGTCCCTATATGATGGCCGCAATCAAGGACAGCCACAGCAAGCGCAAGAAGTGGTTCCGCGGCGAAACAATGATCACCGCGATCGGCCAGGGCGCACTGACCGCAACGCCGCTGCAGATCGCCCGGCTGGCCGCGGCGATTGCCAACGGCGGTCGGATCCTCAAACCGCAACTGCTGGCCGGTCAGCCGGCCGACGTACTGCATCATGTCGATGTCCGGCCCGCCGATCTGCGCAAGATTCGCCAAGCCATGCGCGACGTGGTCAAGAGTCCGCGCGGCACCGCGCACCGCGTACTGGTCAATGCGCCGTGGCCGGCAGCCGGCAAGACCGGCACGGCGCAGGTTATCAAGATGTCGCAGAACGCCGCCAAGCTGATCAGCCAGAAAGACCTGCTGCGGCACAACCGCGACCACGCATGGTTCATGGGCTATGCGCCGTATCAGGATCCGAAAATCGCTATTGCGGTCTTTGTCGAACATGGCGGTCACGGCGGTTCCGCCGCGGGACCGGTCGCAGCAGCCGTGATTACCGCGATGGCCGCCAAACAGTCAGCAGCAGGCACGACGCAACCCGAACCATCGGCCGGAACAACGCAGTGATACGGCTGCTACGCTCGATCGACTGGATTCTGCTGGCCAGCCTGCTCTCGCTGGCGGCGCTGGGCATGACCGTGCTGTTTGCCGCCGTGCATCAGGGCGATACGGCACTGTGGCAGAAACAGGCGATATACTGGGGTGTCGGCATGCTGGCATTCACGGCGATCTGTTTTGTACCGCTGCGCGTGCTGGGGCTGGCCTGCTGGCCGATGTACGGCGTGGCGCTGCTATTGCTGCTGCTCGTGCCGATCATCGGCGATGTGCATATGGGCGCACGGCGCTGGCTCGATCTGGGCGTTGCCAATATCCAGCCGTCGGAGATTATCAAATGGGCACTGATCTTCGTGCTCGCGCACTGGTTTGCCAGCCGCGAGGCGCGCGGAGTGATCGAGATCGGCGGCCCACTACTGATGGCTGCCCTGCCGGCCGCGCTGATTATTATTCAGCCCGATCTGGGCACGACACTGGTGCTGCTGTTCGCAGCCACCGCGATGATTATCGCGGCCGGACTGCCGTGGCGGCTGCTGTTTCTGGCCATCGCCGCAGGCATCGCATCGCTGCCGGTATTGTGGCACTTCATGCATGACTATCAGAAGCAGCGCGTGCTGACCCTGCTCGACCCGCAATCCGACCCGCTCGGCGCCGGCTATCATGTGATCCAGTCCACGATCGCGATCGGCTCCGGTGGGTTGTGGGGCAAAGGCTTTCTGCAGGGCACGCAGGCGCGGCTGCACTTCCTGCCCGAGCAACACACCGACTTCATCTTTTCGGTACTGGCCGAGGAGGGTGGCTTTATCGCCGTTACGCTGCTGCTGACACTCTATGCCGCACTGATCTGCCGCATCCTCTATATCGGCCACCGCGCCCATAACCGTTTCGCCTCACTGCTCTGCATCGGCATCGCAGCGATTTTCATGCTCTATATTACCGTCAATATCGGCATGGTATCCGGTATCTTCCCGGTGGTCGGCCTGCCGCTGCCGTTCATCAGTTACGGCGGCTCGGCGCTGGTCACGATGCTGGCCGCGCTCGGCCTGGTCATGCGCGTGGCCATTGAATCACGCGATACGATTCCGTGGCAGCGACCCGGCAGCCCGCTGGCCTGATAATCGGGCTCAAGCTGAGTGAACAGCTCAAATCCCCCGCCATAGCGCCGCTATCAACAGGCCGACCGAGAGCAGCGCGAACACCCCCTTCAATATCAGTCGCAACATCGCCTCCGGCAGCACATCGTGCAGCCGGGCTGCGCGGATACTGGCTACGGGAAGAATCAGGGCGATGCCCAGCCACGCGCCGCCGAGAAACAGCCCGTTCCGCGCCAGCAGGTTGCGCCACTGCGCCTCGCCGACCAGGTTCAGCAGTACTGCCGCCATAGCCATCAGTAACCCGCACAGCGCCGCCGTACCGACGGCAATGCGCAGAGGCGCAACCCGGCGTAGCAACGGGACCAGCATCGTACCGCCGCCAATACCCAGCGCACCGGAGACAAACCCGACCGGCGCAGCCAGCAGTGGCAGCAACGGCATGCGGGCATGCAGCACGCTTGCCGGACGGCGTCCGTAATCCAGCGCCACCCATGCATCCAGCCCCGCCAGCGCCAGCAGCACCCACGCCTCGGGCAGCTGCAACGTGCTCCACAGGCCAAGCGCCGCGCCGATCATCAGTCCCGGCAGCAAACGCAACGCCGTGCGGGCTTCCAGATGGCCCAGCCTCCAGTGGGCCCGGGCCGAAAAAAAGCCGGTAATCACAACCGCTACCAGACTGGCAAACACGTATAGCGCCATGCCGGCGCCCTGCTCCGGCAGACAGAGATAAAACAGCGGCACATAGATCAGGCCGCCGCTGACGCCGGCCAGCCCGGCCAGCAAACCGGCCACGCCCCCCGCCCCAAGCCCAAACACCAGCCCGGTAATCAGCGGAGTAAGATCGGCCTCCACTCAGCGGCCGGGGAGGTACGGATCAGGAACGTCCATGCTTGAACAGCAGGTAGCGCTGATACTCCTCAATATCCATTTTGCCCTGAATATAGAGCTGCTGGTCGGCCAGAGTATCGGCATCAACATTGCCCTGACTACGATTATGCGCCACAGCGACCTGACGGCGGCGGTCGGATTCCGCCGCATCGATCGCACTGGGACGGCGCATCGCATCGCGCCGCCACGCATCCGGCGTGGCATAATCAGATGCTGTACTCATGCGCCATATGCTAATCGCAGCGCCGCCGCCCTGCCAGCCA
>CAYSMR010000191.1:0-3909 GCA_964432195.1 uncultured Zetaproteobacteria bacterium
CTTTATCTACTTCGCTTTGATTATCGAATTTATCAAATAATGTTAACAGGCCCTATTTTGGGGTGCTTCTCGGTATTTCCTCTGGTTTTGGATTTGGGAGGGTTGTGGAAGTCCCGGGAGATCTCCGCCTTCATTCGTTTGGGAGGCTGGCAAAACTGTTTGTTATACTGTCTTATGACCTTTCCTTTCTGTTGCAGACAGTCTGAAGGCGTTTGATACACATCTCCTGGAATCTGTTGGAGTGAAGAATCAGGGGCTGGAGCAGGGCTGTCTGCAAGGGCGGGTTTGAGTTTTTCTTCACAAAGGCAGCTGTTGGCGTGTTGTTTGATGCATTTGCCGGGGCATGTGTCGCATTTGTTGCATTCCACGCTGCCGTTAAGGGTTGAAAAATTGGAGCATGATGAGTTGTGGCTGATTGCTGCGTCTGCGGTGAGATGAAGGCCGAAGCTGAGAATTACCGCCAATGCAAAAAGAGATGCTGGTCTCATAATTAGTCTCCTTATGCATGCTTTACGAATCAAAGTATAGCAGAGCTTGCCGGATGACGGAGATGCATGGCCAATTTCGGTATATATCGATACACTTCGCGGCCGAATCGCAGGAGTTTAGCAATGGGACAGACCTTATTCGACAAAGTATGGCAGCAGCATATCGTCAAACAGAATGACGACGGTTCGGTGTTGCTCTATATCGACCGGCATCTGGTGCACGAGGTGACCAGTCCGCAGGCCTTCGAGGGGCTGAGACTGGCCGGACGCAAGCCGTGGCGGGCCGGCGCGGCTGTCGCGACGCCCGATCATAACGTGCCGACGACGAATCGCGCCGAAGGGATCGCCGATCCGGTGTCGCGCACCCAGGTCGAGGCGCTGGACAACAACTGTGCCGAATTCGGCATTACCGCGTTCGGGCTGGACGATGTGCGTCAGGGCGTTGTGCATGTGATGGGGCCTGAGCAGGGGTTGGTGCTGCCCGGTATGACGGTCGTGTGCGGCGATTCGCACACCTCCACGCATGGCGCGTTCGGTTCGATCGCGATGGGGATAGGCACCTCCGAGGTCGAGCATGTGCTGGCAACCCAGTGTCTGATCCAGCAGAAACCGAAGGTGATGCGTATCCGGGTGGAGGGGCGGCTGGCCCCCGGCATCACCGGCAAGGATGTGGCACTCTATATTATCGGTCGGATCGGCACGGCCGGTGGCACCGGCTATGCGCTCGAATTTGCCGGCGAGGCAATCCGCTCGCTGTCGATGGAGGGGCGGATGAGCCTGTGCAATATGGCCATCGAGGCCGGCGCGCGCTGCGGCATGATCGCCGTCGATGATGTGACGCTGGATTATGTCAAAGACCGTCCTTATGCCCCGAAGGGGGCGCTGTGGGAGCAGGCCGTGGCGGTCTGGTCGCAGCTGCGCTCCGATGACGATGCCGTGTTTGACCGCGAACTGGTGCTGGATGCCGCCGATATCGCGCCGCAGGTCAGCTGGGGTACAAGTCCTGAGATGGAGCTGCCGGTCACGGCCTGTGTGCCGGATCCGAAAGATGCGCGCGACGAAGTGCAGCGCGAGGGGTGGCAGCGCGCGCTGGCCTATATGGGGCTGCAGCCGGGCACGCCACTGCAGGAGATCGCGATCGACAAGGTCTTTATCGGTTCCTGTACCAACGGTCGCATCGAGGATTTCCGCGAGGCTGCGGCGATGATCAAGGGCAAAAAAGTGGCAGGGAATGTGAAGCAGGCGCTGGCCGTGCCGGGCTCCGGCTTGGTCAAGCAGCAGGCCGAAGCCGAAGGGCTGGATGTGATCTTCCGCGAAGCGGGTTTCGAGTGGCGTGAGCCGGGCTGCTCGATGTGTCTGGCGATGAATGCCGACCGGCTGGAACCGGGCGAGCGCTGCGCATCGACCTCCAATCGCAATTTCGAGGGGCGGCAGGGCATGGGCGGGCGCACCCATCTGGTCAGTCCGGCGATGGCGGCGGCGGCGGCGATTGCCGGCCATTTTGTAGATATCAGGGAGTGGGAGCAGGCGTGAAGAGGGGCTCGTCCTCTTGTTGCTCACGCTTCGAAGGAGAAACAGATGCAGGCATTTACTACACTACACGGGCTGGTTGCGCCGATGGACCGCGCCAATGTCGATACCGATGCGATTATTCCGAAACAGTTTCTGAAAAGCATCAAGCGCACCGGCTATGGTCCGTTCCTGTTCGACGAGTGGCGCTACGAGGATCGCGGCGAACCGGGCATGGATTGCTCGCAGCGGCCGAAGCGGGCCGATTTCGTGCTTAACCAGCCGCGCTATCAGGGGGCACAGATTCTGCTGGCGCGCGAGAATTTCGGCTGCGGATCATCGCGTGAACATGCGCCGTGGGCGATTCTCGATTACGGCTTTTCCTGTGTGATCGCGCCGAGTTTTGCCGATATCTTTTATAATAACTGTTTCAAGAACGGCATTCTGCCGATCGTGCTCGACGATGCGATTGTCGATCGCCTGTTCGCCGAGTGCGCGGCCAATGAGGGCTACAGCCTCGATGTCGATCTGGCGGCGCAGACGGTCACGACGCCGTCGGGCGAGCTGATTCGCTTCGAGGTCGATGCGTTTCGCAAGCACTGCCTGCTCAACGGGCTGGATGACATCGGTCTGACCCTGACTAATGCC
Source organism: uncultured Zetaproteobacteria bacterium (assembly GCA_964432195.1). Classification (GTDB taxonomy): domain Bacteria; phylum Pseudomonadota; class Zetaproteobacteria; order Mariprofundales; family Mariprofundaceae; genus Mariprofundus. The sequence continues at coordinate 2,646 of CAYSMR010000191.1, forward strand.
GATGCGATCCGGGCCTATGAAGCGCGCCGCAAACAGGACGCGCCCTGGATCTTCTGAGGGGGGGGGGCTTTTCGGCACAGCTCTTGCTGACATATCTGCATGAGTGATGTGCCATCTATTGTGATGCTGGTAGACGAGCAGAAGCTCGTCCACAAGGGCGTGTGCAAGATGCTGGCCGTCGCTGACGATATCGAGCTGCATGCCTGCTATGACGGCCTGCAGGCTGTTGCGATGGCGGAGCACCTAGGCCCGACGGTGATATTACAGGATCTCAATATGCCGGATATCAACGGTCTCGATCTGCTGGCCGAGTATCGTCGCCATCCGGCCATCGCCGATGTGCCGGTGATTATGCTCTCGGGTACCAGTGCGGCCGAGGCCAAGGCTGATGCATTCCAGCGCGGCGCCGACGACTATATCGTAAAAATGCCGCATCCGATCGAACTGATTGCGCGCATCCGCCATCACAGTCGTGCTTATGTCGATCATCTGGAGCGCGAATCGGCGCTGCAGGCGCTGAAGAAAGAGAAGCAGAAGCTGGCGGCGGCGAACCGGGAGCTGGAGCGGCTGTCATCGCTGGACGAGCTGACCGGCATAGCCAATCGCCGCTATTTTGACACGATGTTCGATCGCGAATGGCGGCGTGCGATGCGGGAGGCCGATCCGCTGTCGCTGATTATGGTTGATGTCGACTATTTCAAACGCTATAACGACAGCTACGGCCACCAGCCGGGCGATGAGTGTCTGAAGCTGGTGGCTTCTTGCCTGAGTGGTGCGATGCAGCGGCCGACCGACCTGGTGGCCCGCTATGGCGGTGAGGAATTTGTGATTCTGCTGCCGGGCACGCATGCGCGCGGCGCGATCAAGGTGACCGAGCAGGTGCGTCAGTCGGTGCTGGAGCTGGGGCTGCCGCATGAGCAGTCCGACGTGCATGACTGTGTCACGGTCAGTCTCGGCGCTGCGACTGTCACGCCGATGATCAAGCATCAGGCGACTGATCTGTTGCTGGCTGCTGACCGCGCCCTCTATGCGGCCAAGCGGGAAGGGCGCAACCGGGTGGTCTGCGGAGCACTGTAGCAACGCTTCAGCGTCGTGTTGCAGTTGCGGCGTGGATGGTCCTCTTCCGAGCGGTTCGTAAAATATGCAAACCTGTTGACCAGCATGGAAGAGCGGCGATGATGCAGCCGATGAAGACTCGCTGGCTGCAGTTGTCCGTTCGCGTGCGCATGTTTGCGGCGATGCTGTCCGTGCTGGGTGCGATGTG
>CAYSMR010000192.1:0-3893 GCA_964432195.1 uncultured Zetaproteobacteria bacterium
CATGCTTGGCAAGACGCCCTGATCTGCCATCATTCGGGGCCGACGTTTCGGCACGCAGGTGATCCATTTGACTACTATTCTTGACTTGATCGGCAATACGCCGATAGCGCAGATCCGGCATATCACCAACCATCTGCCCGACAATATCCGCATCCATGCCAAGCTCGAACGGTTCAATCCGGGCGGCTCGGTCAAGGACCGGCCGGCGCTGTGGATGATCCGCGACGGTCTGGCCAGCGGCGCGCTGGACAAGAGCAAAATCATTCTCGATTCGACCAGCGGCAATACCGGCATCGCGCTGGCGATGATCGGCGCAAGCATGGGTTTCCGGGTCAAGCTGGTCATGCCCGGCAATGTCTCGGACGAGCGCAAACGGATCTGCCGCGCCTTCGGGGCCGAACTGATCTTCTCCGATCCGCTGGAGGGGTCCGACGGCGCCATTCTCGATGCGCGCCGGATCTACGAGGAGAATCCGGAGATCTACTTCAAGCCGGACCAGTACAATAATCCGGCCAATCCGCGCGCCCATGAGGAGTCGACCGGGCCGGAAATCTGGCGCGATACCGATGGCCGCGTCACCCATTTCATCGCCTCGCTCGGCACCTCCGGCACGCTGGTCGGCACCGGCCGCTTCCTGAAGCGCGTCAATCCGGCCATCCGTATTGTCGCCGCCGAACCCGACTCGCCATTCCACGGCATCGAGGGACTGAAACATATCGAATCGAGCATAGTGCCGGGCATCTACGACGCATCGGTCCATGACGAGAAGATCGGCATCGACACCGATGAGGCCTACCGCTTCACGCAGCGGCTCGCCGCCGAGGAGGGCATCCTCTCCGGCCAGTCCTGCGGCTGCGCGATGGCCGCGGCGCTGAAGCTGGGCGAACGGCTGGCCGAGGCCGGCGAGGCCGGCGAGATCGTCGCGATCTTTCCCGACGGCGGTGAAAAATATCTCTCCACGCCGGTATTCGCAGGCAGCGACCGGGTCAGCTTCGCCGAGGGCATCTAGCCGGTGGACGCGGAGAGAGCTGCCGTACAGCGCGATCGCATCTGGAGCCGGCCATTCCGCAACCGGCCGCAGTGGCAGGATGCCGCCGCAGCCATCTGCCTGAATCACTGTCTGTTCCGGGATATCCCGGAGCGTTCGATCCGCCAGATCGTCACCCATATGCATCCGCGCCACTACCGGCGCGGCGAGAGCATCTTCGAGATGGGCAAGGCCGGCGCCGGCGCGATGCTGATTATCGACGGCGAGGTTGCGATTATGGCCGACGCCGTTGAGCTGACCCGGCTGCAGCGCGGCGACATCTTCGGCGAGGTCGCGCTGGCGACCGATCTGCCGCGCACGGCCCGGGCCGTGGCCGAAAGCGACGTCGAGCTGGTCTTCTTCCTGCGCTCGGATCTGGATGAGTGGATCGAGCGCAAACCGCGCGAGGCCGCGCGCCTGCTGGTCAATCTCTCGACGATGCTGGCCGAGCGGCTGATGGAGCGCAATCTGGATATGATGGATGCCGCCGACCGCCGTGAGCCCTGACACCCTTCGCCATCCGCTGCTGCAGAGCTGCCTGATTTTTGCCGCCGGCATGGCGCTGCTGTGGGCAGTCGCCGCACTGTTCTATCCGCTGCAGTTCACGCTGCTGGTGACGATGCTGCTCTATGCAGCCATGTTTCCGGCCACCGGCTTTCTGGTGCGCCGCGATATCTCGCCGTCGCTAGCCGTCATTATCGTCATGGCGATGATTATCGCGCTGATGCTGATCATCACCGGCCTTCTCTATCCGCTGATTGCCGCCCAGCTCGATCAGCTGGCCGCGCGCGCCGCCAGCATCGATATCCGCCTGACCGCGCTGCTGCAGCAGCTCAACGGGCTGACCACGGCATGGCTGGATATCAGCTTCCAGCCAGAAGCGATGAGCGCGCAGCTGATCGGCAATGTCAGCAGCGGCATGGAGCGGATGCAGGCAGCCCTCTCCTCCTATTTCGACGATGTCGCCTATTCGCTGTTCCTGGTGCCTCTGATCACCTTCTTCCTGCTGCGCGACTTCCGCAGCCTGCGCAATCATGCGATGCAGCTGCTGCCCAACCGCTATTTCGAAACCGGCTGGCTGCTCTATAACGCGACGACCTCGCAGCTGCAGCGCTACCTGCGCGGCATCACGATCCAGCTCTGCTGCATGACGCTGATCTGCACGACCGGCTTCTGGCTGGCCGGCATCGATTATGCGCCGCTGCTCGGCGTGCTGGCCGGACTGCTCAACCTGATCCCGTTTTTCGGCATCGCGCTGGCCAAGATTCCGCCGCTGCTGGTCGTGCTGCTCTCCGACGATCCGGTCCTGATGCAGATGGCGCTGGCGCTGGGCGTCGTGTTTTTCGCCCAGATCATCGATACGGCCTATATCCTGCCGCGCGTAATTGCCAAATCGGCCAACCTGCACCCGATCACGGTCATGCTCGGCGTCACGCTAGCCGGCTACTATTACGGTTTTTCCGGCCTGATCATCGCCGTGCCGCTGATGTTCTCGGCCAAGGTGATCTTTCTGGAGCTCTATCGCGGCCTGTGCGATTTCGATCCGGCCTATCAGCAGCAGATCATCTACCGGCTGAAGCAGCGCATTCGCTGCCAGTCCGCGTAAACCGGTTAACCGAATTCTCCAATCGGATCATGGTATACCTGTTATTGGATGGCTGTGAATCTATTTCGCTATCATGATTGCATGTCCGGCGGAGAACCGGCCGGATCTGTCTTCAATCCATGCATCAGACAAGCAGTGCGAGGAGCGAGTCAGATACTGCATGCTGTTGGGTATAGGAATTGCCCCTGCTTCACCGGAGCTGCTTTTATCCTGCTCAATGATGCTACTCGGCCCAAATCATCGGTCTGGATCCCTATCCCGGCACCCGGCCTGTCAGCAGCGGCTGAAGCAGCGCATTCGCCGCTCACTGTAACACAAACGGCAACGGCAGGAGATTGCTCCCCTGTCGTTGCCGTCACGACCTGCTCAATTGGCGATTAACGTTTGACCTGCATCAGCGACGAAAGCATCTGGTCGGTGGTCAGGATCGTTTTCGAGTTGGCCTCGTAACCGCGCTGGACAACAATCAGTTTCACGAACTCGGCAGCCAGATCCACATTCGACTGCTCCAGCGCGAACGGCGAGATTGTACCCATGCCGCCGTTACCCGGCAGACCCAACACCGGCGAACCGGATGCGATCGTCTCTTTCAGCAGGTTGTTACCGTTATGGCTCAACACCGCATCATTGGGGAAATTGGCCAGTGCTACCTGATAGAGCGCGCGCCGCTGACCGTTGGTGAATACGCCGAAGATCTTGCCCGATGAATCGGTCTCCAGCTTGTCGAGGAAGCCCGATGCGAAACCGTCGCGCGTCATCTGACGGGTCGCGAAGCTGCCGGCCATCTGCACGGTACCGTCCAGACCATTGCCGGTGATGCCCTGGGCATCAGCCGTGGCTACCGGATAGAGCGCGCCCTGTCCGGCCGCATTGCCGTAATTCATCGCAATCGTGCTCGGCGTCGCATTCTTCCAGTTGATCGTCAGGGCCGGCGAATTCTCCTGCACCAGCTCGCCGGACGGTCCGAACACCAGCGTCTGGGTGCCGAGCGCCGTCACGACGCCACCGGCCGCAGTTGATGCTGTCGGCGCGCCGATCTCGGTCGGCGTGCCCGGGGTGCCGCCGGCCAGTTCAGCGCCGTCGACCGATGCATGCCAGTCCCATACGATATTGCCGGCCGCATCCTGCCCGACCTTGGTGAATTGCAAACTAACTGCATGCGTCTGGCCGAGTGAATCGAATACATTGACCTCGGATTTATAGTGGAATGTGGACGGATTGGCCGGATCGAATACAGTCCCGGCCGGCAACAATGTCGCG
>CAYSMR010000193.1:0-3850 GCA_964432195.1 uncultured Zetaproteobacteria bacterium
AAACCCGCGCCAAACCCGCCACTCATTTATGTGCCCCCGCCATCATTTGCGCCATTATTCCTTGTGCCTGCTCTTGACCATCTTGCGTGGCTCCGGGCATTTATAGCGCGAAACAATCGGGCGATCACCTTGAAAATCCGCCCCTTATGACAAAGCCGGGCCCGACATGATCCTCCTGATCGACAACTATGACAGCTTTACCTGGAATCTCGTGCATTATCTGGGCGAGCTGGGCGCCGAAACACGGGTCGTGCGCAATGACGCGCTGAGTGTGGCCGAGGCGCTGGCGCTGAAACCCGATGCGATCCTGCTATCGCCGGGGCCATGCGACCCCGATCAGGCGGGCATCTGCCTTGACCTGACTCTTGCTGCCGCCGAGGCCCGCATACCGCTCCTGGGGGTGTGCCTTGGGCATCAGACCATCGGACAGGCCTTTGGCGGGCGGGTTGTGCGCCATGAACAGATCGTGCATGGCAAGACCGACATGATCGAACATGACGGCAAAGGGGTGTTTGCCGGCCTGCCCTCGCCGCTCCGGGCGACGCGCTATCATTCGCTGGTGGTGGCACGCGACGAGTTGCCCGATTGCCTGACGGTCAATGCCTGGCTGAATGACGGCACCATCATGGGGCTGCGCCATCGCGAATTGCCGATACACGGCGTGCAGTTCCACCCCGAAAGCATTGCCTCGGAACACGGGCATGAATTGCTGAAAAACTTTCTGGACGAGGTGAAAGAGCCCGCATGAGCGACGATCTGAGACCGCTGATCGGCCTTGCCGCCGACCGCCCCCTGACCCGCCCCGAGGCCGAAGAGGCCTTTCGCATCATCATGGAGGGCGCCGCCACCCCCAGCCAGATCGGCGGGCTGCTGATGGCGCTGCGCACCCGGGGCGAAACCGTAGACGAATACGCCGCCGCCGCCGCCGTGATGCGGGCGAAATGCAACCCGGTCAAGGCGCCCGAGGGCGCGATGGATATCGTCGGCACCGGCGGCGACGGCAAGGGCACGCTGAACATTTCCACCGCGACGGCCTTTGTAGTGGCGGGTGCGGGCGTCGTCGTGGCCAAGCATGGCAACCGCAACCTTTCATCAAAATCCGGCGCGGCCGATGCGCTGACGGAAATGGGTGTCAACGTCATGGTCGGCCCCGATGTCGTGGAACGCGCGATCAATGAAATCGGCATCGGCTTCATGATGGCGCCGGTGCATCACCCGGCGGTGCGCCATGTCATGCCCTCGCGCCAGGAACTGGGCACGCGCACGATCTTCAACATCCTTGGCCCGCTCACCAACCCGGCCGGGGTGAAACGCCAGCTGACCGGCGCCTTTTCGCGCGACGTCATCCGCCCCATGGCCGAAACCCTGGGCGCGCTGGGCAGCGAAAAGGCCTGGCTGGTGCATGGCAGCGACGGCACCGACGAAATTTCAATCGCCGGCAAGACATGGGTCGCCGCGCTTGAGGGTGGCAAGGTCCATATGCGCGAGATCCACCCCGAGGATGCCGGCCTGCCAGTGCACCCGTTCGACGACATCATCGGCGGCAGCCCGTCGGAAAACGCAGCCGCCTTTCGCGCCCTGCTGGAAGGCATGAAATCGGCCTATCGCGATGCCGTCCTGCTGAACGCGGCCGCCGCGCTGGTGGTCGCCGACAAGGCCCATGACCTGAAACAGGGGGTCGAGATGGCCCGCGAAAGCATCGATTCCGGCGCCGCGCGCGCCAAGGTGGAGTCGCTGGCCCGCCTGACAACGGACGCGGCGGCATGAGCGATATTCTCGAGCGTATAAAGGCCTACAAGCTGGACGAGGTTGCGGCCCGCAAATCGGCCCGCCCGCTCGCCAAGGTCGAAGCCGCCGCCCGCGCTGCCCCGGCCCCGCGGGGGTTTTACAACGCCCTGCGCGCGGCCAGCGAAACCGGCTATGGCCTGATCGCCGAGATCAAGAAGGCCAGCCCGTCAAAGGGGCTTATCCGCGCCGATTTCGACCCGCCCGCGCTGGCGCGTGCCTATCAGGCGGGCGGCGCCACCTGTCTGAGCGTGCTGACCGACAGGCCCAGCTTTCAGGGCGCCGACGAGTATCTGGTTGCCGTGCGCGAGGCGACCAACCTGCCAGCGCTGCGCAAGGATTTTCTTTATGATCCCTATCAGGTGGCCGAGGCCCGCGCCCTTGGCGCCGACTGCATCCTTGTCATCATGGCCTCGGTCACGGACGCCCAGGCGCAAGAGCTTGAGGCCGCGGCGTTTGAATGGGGCATGGATGTCCTGGTCGAGGTCCACAATGGCGACGAGTTGGAGCGCGCGTTGAATCTGCACTCGCCCATGATCGGGATAAATAACCGCAATCTCAAGACCTTCGAGGTCACTCTTGAAACCACGCGCGAATTGGCCAGGCGGGTGCCCGCCGAGCGCATGATCGTCGCCGAATCCGGCCTGTTCACGCCCGCCGATCTGGCCGATCTGGCGGATCATGGCGCACGCTGTTTCCTGATCGGCGAAAGCCTGATGCGCCAGGCCGATGTCGCCGCCGCCACCCGCGCCCTGCTTGCCAACCCCGTGCCGCGAAAGGACACAGCATGACCGGACTGACCCATTTCGACCAGAAGGGTGATGCGCATATGGTGGATGTCTCGGCCAAGCCGGTGACCGACCGCATCGCCACCGCAAAGGGGCGCGTGGTGATGGCCCCGGAAACCCTTGAAATCGTGCAGCAGGGCAGCGCGAAAAAGGGCGATGTGCTGGGGGTTGCGCGTCTGGCTGGCATCATGGGGGCCAAGCGCACGTCGGACCTGATCCCGCTATGCCACCCGCTGCCCATCACCCGCGTGGCGCTGGATCTGGAGGTCGACTCCGACAGCAGCAGCGTTGTGATCACAGCAACGGTCAAGACATCCGGCCAGACCGGGGTCGAGATGGAGGCCCTGACTGCGGTCAGCGTGGCCGCGCTGACGGTTTATGACATGCTCAAGGCCGTGGATCGCGCCATGCACATTACCGATATTCGCGTGACGCTGAAAGATGGCGGAAAATCAGGCAGATACGAGGCACAATGATGATCAGCGTTCAAGAGGCCCTTGAAAAGATCCTGTCCCTGCTGACGCCCCTTGAACACGAGGTCGTGCCCCTGCGCCAGGCCGCTGGCCGCGTGCTGGCCCGTGCGGTCGCCGCACGGCGCACGCAACCGCCCTTTGCCGCCTCGTCCATGGACGGATACGCCATGCGGGGGGCCGAGGTCGCCCCCGGTGCAACGTTTACAGTGATCGGTGAATCCGCCGCAGGCGACCGTTTCAACGGAGAGGTCGGCCCCGGCCAATGCGTACGGATATTCACCGGCGCCCCCGTGCCCAAGGGTGCCGACCGCGTGGTGATGCAGGAGGATGTCGCGCGTGATGGTGATGTGATCACAATTTCCGACAATGTCTCGGCCGGCCCCTTCATTCGCCCCGCGGGTGATGATTTCTCGGCAGGCACTGAAATCACGCCGCTGCGCCGCCTGAACTCGGCCGATATCGCGCTGCTGGCGGCCATGAACATTGCCGAGGTGCCGGTCTATCGCCGCCCCGTTGTCGCGCTGGTCGCCACAGGCGACGAGCTGGTCATGCCGGGCGAGGAACCGGGGCCGGACCAGATCGTTTCCTCGAACAATTTCGGCCTTGCCGCGCTGATCGAATCCCAGGGCGCCGAGGCCCGGATGCTGCCGATTGCGCGCGACAACGCGGAATCGCTGAAACAGGTTTTCCGGCTGTGTGAAGGGGCGGACCTGATCCTGACGCTATATCGGAAGAGCACACGTCTGTACGCCAGTCATTTCGGAGAATCGCGGTTTCCGTCTTTATTGTTAAATAAAATATGTA
>CAYSMR010000194.1:0-3840 GCA_964432195.1 uncultured Zetaproteobacteria bacterium
TATCCTCGATGAACCGGATCATCGTTTGAATGGGCGGTCGAGCTCCGCCTGCGCAAAATATGCAGATGCCTTGCGGAGGATCTCGTTGGCCTGCTTCAATTCGCGGACCTCACGTTCCAGAACCTTCATCTTTTGGACTGTCTCGGTCGGGATGCCGCCGCGTCGGCCGCTGTCGACCTCAGCTTTCTTGACCCACTCATTCAGCGTTTGTGGTGCGCAGCCAATCTTCGCAGAAATCGACAGGATCGCCGACCAGCGGCTCTCATGCTGCCCTTGATTGTCGAATACCATCCGTACGGCACGTTCGCGCACTTCGGGCGAGTACTTGTTCGTTGTTTTGCTCATGATGCTCCATCCTACTCAGGTGTTGGAGCCTCCGGCAAACCCGGCGCGGTTCAGGTCATGATAGTGTCCCGGTCCGTGGTGTATGAGGCGGCCACCGCGCTTCTTCGATAGTCTGAGGTTTGAGAGAACCAACGACGTGACGAAGGAGAGCACGATGACCAAGAGCATGATTGACCTTCCCGAGCTGATCGCCAAGAGCGAAGATGGGGATTTCCTGCGTGATTTGATCCGGGACGCGGCCGAACGGCTGATGGATATCGAGGTGTCGGCGCTGTGCGGCGCCGCACACGGGCAGCGGACACCGCTGCGCGAGAACCAGCGGAACGGTTACCGCGAACGCCGGTGGGACACGCGGGCGGGGAGCATTGGCCTGAACATCCCGAAGCTGCGGAAGGGGTCGTATTTCCCGGCATTCCTGGAGCCGCGACGAACAGCCGAGAAGGCTTTGATGGCGGTGATCCAGGAGGCCTATATCCAGGGCATCTCGACGCGGTCGGTGGATGACCTGGTCAAGGCGATGGGCATGACCGGCACCTCCAAGAGCCAGGTATCGCGGCTTTGTGCCGAGATCGACGAGCGGGTGCAGGCGTTCCTGACCCGGCCCATCGAGGGCGACTGGCCCTTTCTGTGGCTGGATGCCACCTATGTGAAGCTGCGCGAGAACCACCGCATCGTGTCGATGGCGGTGATAGTGGCGGTCGCGGTGAACACGGACGGACGCCGTGAAGTACTTGGTATCACGGTGATGCCAAGTGAAGCCGAGGCCTTCTGGGCTGATTTCCTGCGCGCCTTGACCCGTCGTGGCCTGCGGGGCGTGAAACTGGTGATCTCGGATGCCCACGAGGGGCTTATTACGTTGAAAAACTTTTGTTGATTGGAGGCGCAGTCGCTGATTCAATTCTCGTAGCCATGCGGGAGATTGAACGATGATGGGACCGAGGCAGGAAGCGCAGGCGGCGCTCTTCTACGAGTTCTCTCTGGAAGATCACGTGCCACAGGACCACCTGCTGCGCTCGATTGATCGGTTCGTCGATCTGAGCGGTATCCGCGCCCATCTGACAGATTTCTACAGCCATACCGGCCGCCCTTCGGTCGATCCTGAGTTGCTGATCCGTATGCTGCTGGTGGGCTACTGCTTCGGTATCCGGTCCGAGCGACGGCTCTGCGAGGAGGTGCATCTGAACCTGGCATATCGCTGGTTCTGCCGCCTTGACCTGACCAATCGGGTGCCCGATCACTCGACGTTTTCCAAGAACCGGCATGGCCGGTTCCGGGAGAGCGAGCTGCTGCGGCATCTGTTCGAGACAACGGTTGCGCGCTGCATTGAAGAGGGGCTGGTGAGCGGACAGCGCATGGCGGTCGATGCCAGCCTGATCGAGGCGGATGCCAACAAGCAAAACTCGACGCCCAAGGAAGAATGGGACGCGGCGCGGATCGACCCGGCCGATGCGCCGCGCGCGGTGCGCGAATATATCGACACGCTGGACGAGGCGGCCTTCGGCGCCGCGACACCGGTAAAGCCCAAATTCACCTCCCATTCCGATCCGGCCAGCCAGTGGACGGCAGCCCGCAAAGGGCCTGCGTTCTTTGCCTATTCCGACAACTACCTGATCGATACCGATCACGGCGTCATCGTCGATGTAGAGGCAAGCCAAATGCTGCCCGAATGCAGATGCACGCAAGATCACTCGTGAAGAACATGAAGACGCCCGCCAGGTTGCCCGTGATATCACCAAGACCCGTCAATACGACGTCTCGATGAAGCTCAGGAAGAAAGTTGAAATGCTGTTCGCCCACCTCAAACGTATTCTTGGCCTCGGACGGCTCCGATTGCGCGGCCCATGTGGGGCAAACGACGAATTCCTCCTCGCCGCCACCGCCCAGAACCTTCGGAAACTGGCGAAGATCTTTCCCGCACCGCAGCAAACGCGAAAAGCCTGATCAGAAAGGTGCTCGCGCCCAGTTCAAAGCGTCACTTTCTGCGCCAGCAACACTTTGTTTTTCAACAAAATCGGCTGAAAGCGGCAACCCGCAAGGTGCTGGGGGCAGGCTGGCAGCGCTGCCGGGTGCACTTCATGCGGAACCTCCTCTGCCGCGTTGGCTGACCCCACCAGCCGGTGGTCAGCGCCGCAGTCAAGACCATCTTCGCCGAAAAGGAGCGTGACGCCGCCCACAAGCGCTGGCGCGAGGTCGCCGATGGGCTGCGCGACCGTTTCCCGGACGTCGCCACGCTGATGGATGACGCCGAGCACGACGTGCTGGCCCACATGGCGTTTGATGGCGAGTTGCGCCGGAAACTGCACAGTACGAACCCGCTGGAACGGCTCAACAAGGAGATCAAGCGCCGCACCAACGTCGTCGGGATATTCCCAAACCGCGAGGCCGTCATTCGCCTCGTCGGCGCGCTGATGCTGGAGCAGAACGACGAATGGGCCGTTTCGCGGCGATACATGTCGATGGAAAGTCTGAACCAGATATGCAATGAAGAGGACGGCGCGGCCGAGTAGGACAATGCCTCAGATGAAGAGGCCGGTGAGCCGAGTTCTTACACCACAAGCGGGGACACTATTCAGGTCATCCCGACTTCATCGAGAACATCTACAATGCCAACCCATCTCGCCGGCACTCGGCTTTGGGGCATAAGTCACCCATGAACTACGAAAGGACCGCCGCTGAAGGGCTGGAATCTGCAAGCCCGTAACCGTCCACGAAACCGGGGGAACTCCAACTCCAGGAAACATGCTCATTTGAGCGACCGAAGGCGACCATCTCGGCACAACTCGTCGCGCCGCAAGGCACGGCGGCAAACCCCACGACCAGAAGTTCTCAAAGGTTGTGACGGGTATTGCTGGCCAGAGGGTCGATGACATCCCTGAGTTCGGTCAGGAAGGATTCCATATCGGACTCAAGCTCCAGAGGGGCTGTTCGCCCTCGAGAATCCATCCACCCGATAACCGCAAGACCTGTCAGCCCAGGTCAAACCCATATGCGTTTCCCTTGGTTCCGCGAACCATACGAATGCCTAAAAATTGGTCAAAACCTGTTGCCAATTTTCCAACATTTCATGAATCCATTCACAAAATACCGATATGTGGCCAAAATATGTGGACGCCGCGGCAAAATTTTGGCCTAGCTCAAGAAAAAGAGAAGAGAGCAGGCAATGAAACACTCAAAGGTGTCCCGAGAGGCGGCATCGTCTTGGGCCGTTTTTCCCGAACTGGAGCCACCCGAGCGGGACGGTTCCGTTCAATCACCACGGCTGAATCACAAGAGGCCGGTCTTTCGCGACGACCCGAACGCGATCAGGCTGGACAACGGTTATGCCAAGACCGTCACGATGTCCTTTGCCAACATGAACGAATACGGCACGCTGCTGGTAAACTACCTGAGGGCGAGAAGATCGGTGTTCATCGAACGCCTGGGCTGGAGCCTGTCACAGGCCGACGGCATGGAATTCGACCACGGCTATCTCTCGCCACATTTCGTCACTGACTC
>CAYSMR010000195.1:0-3836 GCA_964432195.1 uncultured Zetaproteobacteria bacterium
AGAGCGCAGCCATGGCGGCGCACACTGACGCCCGCTCTGGTTCACATCAAGTACAGGGCGGATAGGGCGGGATGTCATCGGCATGTAACATCCCGTTGTCACTATTGCTGCGTGACCGCAGCAGTCAGTAGGGGCGTGGCAGTTTGCGTCGGCCGGCCGGGGGCGCTTGCTATTGGCCCTGTCGCCAACTACACTGGCTGTAACACGAAATATTCATCCAGGATGTATGTTATGATCGAGCCCGTAGCACTGAAAGACTTTTTTGTTGTCTTCTTTTCAGGAGCAATGGTCATTATGGCAGGAGCCCTGTATGCACTGTTGTTTGCCTGGTCCCGGTTGCAATCCCGGGTATGGATGATGCTGATGGCTTATGCCGCCTACGGCCTGCTCGTTATATCCGTGCTGACCCTGGGCTCTGCTGCTCATCTCAACGGTTTCTGGTGGTGGCTGGTCATTGCAATGCTTGCCGGCTATCTGCTGGCTCCACACGCTATCTGGAAATTATGCGTCGGTACCCATGCGCAGGATGCGTCTGTAGCGCCTGCTGCTGAAGCGCACCCGTCCAAGTCGTCAACGGAGGTGATATGAGCAATAATACTCCCTGGTGGTCCAGTGAAACATTCTGGAAAAAAACAGCCGTCTGGGTGACCGGTCTGATGTTTGTCGTGCTGGTAGCTTTGACTCTCGACACGCTGCCGCAGATTTCCGTCGGCAGCGAACGGGTGCCTGCTTATTCGGTCATCAACAGGCATATCGGCTATGAGTTCAATGATGCGCGCAATATTCAGGTGCCTGTGATCGGCGATGAGGCGCCGCTGTTCGGTAACATGCTCAGCGAGGCCGAGGCCGAGGCGCTGGTCACATACGGAAAAAAGATCACGCAGGGCAGAAACTGCATGGGGTGCCATACCCTGCTGGGTAATGGCTCCTATTTTGCGCCCGATCTGACCAAGGCCTGGCTGGACCCGGCATGGAGTTCCGAGCCGGAACGGGAGGAGATGATGCTGGCCTTTCTGATGGACCCGCAAGCCAATGCCCGTTCGTTCGGTTCAGGGCGAACGATGCCGAACCTGCATCTGAGTGAGGATGAGGCCAGGGCCGTGATTGCCTTTCTGAAATGGATGTCATCGATCGACACCAACGGTTTCCCGTACAATTTCACCGTTATCGACAGGGAGGGTTGAGCCATGAATATTGAAAACTTGAATGGTGGTCAGCGACTGGCGGTGAAATATTTCACAGTAGCGGTTGTGCTGTTTGTAGCCCAGATACTGTTCGGCCTGCTGTCGGGCATCCAGTATCTGGTGCCGGACTTTCTGCAGGGCGTGCTGAACTTCAATATGACGCGCACAGTGCATATCGATGCGATGGTGGTCTGGATGTTGTACGGCTTTGTCGGCTCGGTCTACTGGTTGCTGGAGGAGGAGAGTCAGACGGAGGTTGTCGGCCTTCAGCTAGGTAACCTGGCATTCTGGGTGCTGACTGCCGCTGTGGCGATTGTTGTCGTGGTCTTTCTGGTGATCCAGACCGGCCCCGGCGATGATGCGACCCGCTGGTTTATTAATGAGGGGCGCGAATATATCGAAGCGCCGCGCTGGGCCGATATCGGTATCGTCATCTGTCTGTCGGTCTTTCTGTATAATGTTGCCGCTACGTTCAGCAAGGGGCGCTGGAGCGGCATTGCCGGCGTGCTGGTGCTCGACCTGGTGGCGCTGGCCGGCATCTATCTGGCCGGTATGTTCTATACGACCAACGTATCGCTGGATCAGTACTGGTGGTGGTGGGTGATTCATCTCTGGGTTGAGGCAACCTGGGAGGTGCTGGTCGGATGCATCATGGCCTGGGGGCTGATGAAGGTGCTGCATGTCGATCGCAAGATTGTGACCACCTGGCTCTATATCGAGGTGGCACTGATGTTCGGTTCCGGCATTCTGGGGCTGGGTCACCACTATTTCTGGATCGGCACGCCGGAATACTGGCTGAGCATCGGCGGCTTCTTCTCCGCGCTGGAACCGATTCCGCTGGTCGCGATGGTGGTTCATGCCGTCTATGACTCGGGCGTGCGCCAGATGAAGGGGAATAACAATCCGGCGCTGGCATGGTTGATCGCACATGCCTTCGGCAATTTTTTCGGCGCCGGCGTCTGGGGCTTTATGCACACGCTGCCGCAGATCAATCTGTATACGCACGGCACGCAGTGGTCTGCGTCGCACGGCCACCTAGCGTTTTTTGGCGCGTATGCAACGATTATTATCGCGGTGTTCTATATCGCAGCACAGTATGTGCGTGGTCAGGACTCATTCGGCCCGGCTCTGCCGGACGGCGGCTGGAAATGGAAATGGGCGCTTGGGCTGCTGAATCTCGGAGTTGTCGGCATGACGGTTGCCCTACTGATCTCCGGCTATGAGCAGTCATTTATTGAACGCGCAGTCGGTGGTTCCACATGGATGGGATATTTTGCCGCACAGGTGCATCCGTGGTTTGTGCAGGGGATGCAGTGGCGGATGTTCTTTGGCCTGCTTGCATCGGCCGGTATCGTGCTGCTGGTCTGGGATCTGCTGACGATCGGTCGGCGTCCTGTCCCTGTGAAGGGCGCCGCTCGAGCGGCTACAGGCTAGCTGCGCGGTTTGTTGTCGCGGCGTTCCGGGGCTGCTGCATTCAGGGCGGAGTAGGGGCTGCTGCATTCAGGGCGGAGTACGGTGCGGCTTGATGGGTCAGGCGGCAGGCCAGCGCAGAGAGCTCTGCTGCGGGCAAAGGCATGCTTCTGCGCCGCAGCTCGTTGAGGAGCTGGTCGGCTGTCAGCGGCGGCAGCATGATCAATTTGGCGTCCAGAGGCAGATCGGGCGCAGGCGGCTGCGCACTGACGCAGAGCAGGGTGATTTCATTGCCGCCGGCGATGCGCTTCAGGATTGCAACGGGATCGGGGCTGCTGCCGTCATGTTCCTGTTTATTGCGCCCGCGCTCATCAAAATTGTGCAGGATCAGCAGCGCGGGTGTTGCTGCCGATACGACGCGGCTGATCAGTGCGTCGTAGTCGGCCGCCGCGTAGTGCTGCCCGCGCATATCGATCCGGGTGATCTGCATGCAGTCGTCCAGCAGCGCCTGCAGATCGTCCAGCGTGCGCCTCCTGCCCTGTCCGTGCGGGCTGATCAGGTGCAGGCAGGCGCCATCGCGCAGGCGCGCGGCCAGCGCTGCGGTGAATTCCGGCCGCAGGCAGTGTGAACGCCCGAAGGAGCGGTCGGAGCGCCGGATATCTGAGGACAGGCTGTTGCGATGCGCCAGCGCCGTAGTCACTGCGGGCCCTTCAGCGGGCCGTCGCTGAGCGATTCAGGTTGCGGGAGCTGCAGTTCAGCCATTAATTCCGCTTCGCTGATCAGGTTTTTGCGGACCAGCAGGCGGATCAGCGCATCCACTCTCGGATCGGTCCGGCTGATGCTGACCGGGTCAGGGGTGTCCGGCTCCGCTGCGGCGGCTTGCGGCGCGCCCTGCTGCATGCGCTCCAGCAACGCATCATCGACGATGCCGCTCGGTTTGACCCCCTGCTGTTTCTGAAACGCCTTGACGGCGTCGCGCGTGTCGGTGCCGAACAGGCCGGGCTGATCCTGGATTACATAACCCATCCGGCACAGCAGCTCCTGCAGCATCGTAATGCGCTTGCCGCGCATGAATATCTTCAACGCTCTGGCCATCTTCTCCTCCGCCATGATTCTGGATGCGCTGATTCTGGCAGATCAGCCGGCGCACTCAACAGCTGCGCCGGCAGGGGTGGCAATAAATCAGCATCTACTTAGATTTCTCTACATGCGAATTGTTATTGCTCCCGATGCATTCAAGGG